>CAYWIP010000035.1:0-25871 GCA_964458395.1 uncultured Ruminococcus sp. | reverse complement strand
AAAACAGGTGTTCGTTTGCAAATGACTGCGCCTTGCTTAGGTTAGTGCATATGGGCGTTACTCCCTCATTCCACTTTTCGGATTATCAGTTCTCCTAATCAGAAAACTTTCACGTTCTCTTTTTAGTGCCTAACCTTTTCAATTAGGAACGTGTCGCACTATGGTTCACCTCATTATAACACATACATTTTTTAAAAAATATGTAAAGCCGGGTTGCCCCGGCTCGTATCAGCGCTTGTTCTGGTTAGACTGATTGGACTGGTTCTGCTGATTCTGGTTAGACTGGTTCTGCTGATTCTGGTTCTGGTTATTCTGATTGGACATAATTAGTTCCTCCTGTGAACAATTTTCACAAATATTTATTGCGGTTTTATCTGCCGCAGTCATATTTTACGCGAAAATTTCACCAATATTCAAAACCACAAAAATTATTTTCTGCGATCGTAAATCTCCACAGAAATGCCCTCGGCGCGCGCCTCGCGGTAAAGCTGTTCCAAACGGCAAAGCACCGCGTTCTCTTCAAAGATGAGCGCGTCAATTGCGGATGACTCGCAAACGGCGTCAAAGTTGGCGCGTATGTCGGCAAGACGTTCAATTAAAACGATATATTCACGAGCAAATGCTCTGCGGCGTTCATCCTCGGGTGAGGTTCGTCTTTTTGTAAATTTATCCAGAAAATTCATATGTACCTCTCGAAATATAATGCTTGTACATTATATTCGGGAACGCACAGTTTAATTACCGAAAAAAAGAAAAACCGCAAATCCGCAGACTATCCATGCTGTCAGATCAGCCGTGAGCGCAGCGGGAACGGCGTAGCGCGTTTTCTTCACCCTTACCGCCGAGAAGTACACCGCAACCGTGTAAAACGTCGTCTCGGACGAGCCGATAAGCACCGCCGCGACACGCTCCGCGAACGTGTCCGCGCCGACCGACGACGCTATCTCATTATAGACCGCCATTGCCCCGCTCCCCGAAAAAGGCCGTAGAATAACCAGCGGCACAACCTCGGACGGAAACCCGACTGCATTACAAAGCGGCTTCATCAGTGCAGTCAGCGCTTCGACTGCGCCGCTTGCGCGGAACATTCCGATACAGACGAGCAGCAGCACGAGCGCGGGAAGAATGTCGGCGCAGGTTTTCAGGCCGTCCGCCGCGCCCTCGCAGAACGCCTCGAACACGTCCACACGCTTGATCGCCGCGTAAACGAGTACCGCCACGGTCAGCAGCGGAATGATCCAGTTGGTAAAATCCGTCAACGTTCTCCCCTCTTTCGGGAAATTCTCCCCATGATCTTCGCGGAAACGACCGCGATCACCGCCGCGTAAACCGAAACCGCCCATACGCACGGCAGTATGTCGAACGGGTTCTCAGCGCCGTTTGCGGAGCGCAAAGCCGCTGCGGTCGCCGGAATAATTTGCAGACTTGCGGTGTTGAGAACAGCAAGGAGGATCATGTTGTCGGTGGCGAATTCCCCCGCGTTCTCAAGGTCGGCAAGCTCGCGCATTGCGGCGATCCCGAGCGGCGTGGACGCGTTCCCAAGCCCGAGGATATTCGCGGCGAGGTTCATCGTGATAAGCCCGACCGCCTTGCTTCCTTTCGGTATCCCGCGAAAAAGCGCGCAAACTATCGGCGAAAGCGCCCGCGCGAGCTTCTCGGTCAGCCCCGCACGCTCGGCGACGCGCATAATGCCGCACCAAAAGCACATTATTCCGCAAAGCGAGATCACCAGCTCCACCGCCTCGCCCGACTTGGAAATTATGCTCTCGGAAAGCTCGGGCATTTTTCCGTTTAAAGCGGCAAAGACCAGCGAAATTATGGGAAGAATAACCAAAATTACTTTCATTTACCAAATATTCCCCTTTATTTCCTTGTAAATTTGCACCAGATTTTACATTTTTTGACAAAATATGTTGAATAAATCCCACAAAATAAAAAAGATGAGGTGTAAAAAAATTGACAAAAATGTCTGTATATGGTATAATTAAAGATGAAAAACAACATCGGACTTTTTTGCAAGGGAGGAAACGAGCATGGTTAAGTCTACCGGTATTGTACGAAAAGTTGACGAGCTTGGCAGAATAGTTATTCCGATTGAGCTTAGAAGAAATCTGGACATTGACGAAAAGGACAGTTTGGAAATTTACGTTGAGGACGATCATATAATTCTGAAAAAGTATTCGCCCGCGTGCGCATTTTGTTCCAACGCCAGTGGCATTACGGTTTTCAAGGGTCGGAACATCTGCCGCGACTGCCTGGCAGAGCTGGGCGAGCTTCAAAAAATTCTGGAGTGAGTCAACGCGAGCCGCCGTTTATCGGCGGTTCTTGCATTTTAATATATATGCCGCGGAGCGTAAAAAAATCACTCCGCGGCATTTTTTGTTAAACGACTTATCCCTCCGCCTTTCAGCGGAGGGATAATGACAAAAAGGAGTCTATAAGCAAGTTTTAAAAAAACATTGCGTCATAAATTACTTTCTCTTCTTAGCAACTACAACTGCAGCTCCTGCAAGCAGAGCGGGTGCAAATGCGATAGCTACGCCAGTGCTCGGGTTGGTGGGGGTGGTAGGATCGGTAGGCTTGCTGTCGCCGGAGTTGCCGGAATTACTGGAATTATCAGAGTTGCCACCATTGCTACCGCCGTTAGAAGTGCTAGGAACAGGTCTCTCATGGTTAGGACCGGTATGTACTTCACCAGGAGCAGGTCTCTCGTGGTTAGGAACAAGTTTGTCTTCGTTTACAGTGGGCTTGCTCTCATCAGGCTTGCTCTCATCTTCCTTACCTGCGTTCAAATCCTTTGTGGAAACAATAAAGGTGCTGAACTTGCTTGCAGAAAACTCAACAAAACCGTCCTTAACCTTGCAGTCTACCTTAACATTCTTGCCGTCCTCAACATGGAAAACAAAAATATCCTTAGCATCCTTAATCTTCTCAGGAACTGGAATCTTGACGGTTACTGCCTTAGTGGGCTGAACTTCTTTGTCATCCTTGGTAAACTTAAGATCAAAAGCGAACTGAGTATCATCTGTCTGGTCAGCAATAGCTGTTGCGGAGAACTTTGTACCCTCTGCAAAAGCATCTGCGGGTGCGGATACTTCGATTTTTGTATCATCGCTCTTAAACTCTACAGGCTTAGCAACTGCGCCTTCCTTGATCTCATTACCATCCTTATCAAGCAGTCTATATGCAGTCAATGTTACAGTACCATCTACCGGTCCCTGAACCTCATCACTCCATACACCGCCCATGCCCCAAATCTGAAGCTGAAGACTGTCGGCAGCAAGTCCACCACCGCATTCAAGTGTCCAAGTGGCGTCACCCTCATTTTCCGACTGATCACCTACCCATTGATCATTTATTGTACCACCTAAGGTGCCATTAAATTTTGTATTTGCTTCAAAATCAACTTCAACCTTATCAATTAAAGATACATCAATCCCATCAAGCCATCCCTCATCTAAGAAAACAATAGTATTTCCAGCGGGCTGACCCCACCAACCATCATTGCCACCTTCCGACCATGATATCTTCACATCTTTTGCGCTGGCAACAACTGCCATAGAGCTTACAGCAACCACAGAAGCGGATACTGCAGCTAAAATTCTTTTAATGTTCATTGTAAATTCCTCCAAAATAAGTAAAATTTCTTGTAAAAAAGCATACAGTGAGACCTTATGCTTTCTACCTTTTAATTATACACCAATTGGCAAAATAATGCAACTGTACAGTTATCCAAAATTTCCCGCAAAAAATTGGTAATTTTGCCATGAGCAACAAAGAACGCGGCGTTTCCGCCGCGCTCTCCGCTTGTACATTTTTATAGGAAGCAGAAATTACTTTCTCTTCTTAGCAACTACAAGAGCGCCCGCCGCAACGGCAGCAACGCCTACAACGGCAGCAACGCCCTCAACGCCCGTATCAACGTTGGGCTTGGTTTCGGTCTTGCTCTCCTCGGGCTTAGACTCCTCGGGCTTGCTCTCCTCCGGCTTGCTCTCGGGAGTAGCGCTCGCGGTAAGAACAGCTCCGTCCTTGCCGAGGATCTCTACCTTCTCAACGGTAGCATCGTTGCCCCACCACTGCTGCAAAAAGATCTGAGCGTAGGGATTGTCGCCGGTAGTATCGGATTCAGCAAAAGCGGGAGCGGTTCCGAGCAATGTGATCTTGTTATCCTCGGTTATGGTTATCTCCTTAGCTGCGTCGGCGTTTCCCCATTCGTGCTGATCCCAGCCGGTAGATGCGCTGTTAAAGCCGATTCCGCCGCCTACGCCAGTCTCCGCAAAATCGCCGGAAATGGTAAACGTAACGCCATAAACATCGGTAACGGTGTAGCCCTCGGCCATCAAGTCAAACAAATAGTTTTCACCCGAATTAGGATTTGCAAGCTTTGCAGACGCGATGACGGACATAGCGCTTACCGCAACTACCGAAGCAGCCGCAGCAGCCAGAATTCTCTTAATGCTCATTGTAAATTCCTCCAAGTAAAATTTTCCCTGACCGCGGACAACCGCGGTTTTAGTTCACTCTCTATTATACACCGTTGAGTAATAAAATTCAATTGTACACATAGCCAATTTTATTTGTTGAATTGACGTTATTTTTTAGTAATTACAAACAAATTTTAAGCAATTTACTTAATGATTTGCTGCATTTAACTTAACAGGCAAAAACGCGATACTTAACAGTATCGCGTCAATGCTATTTTACTTGAAGTTTTCCGTTATCGAAATTACTTTCTCTTCTTGGAAACGATCATAGCGCCCGCAGCAACCGCAGCAACGCCGAGAACTACCGCAACGCCCTCAACACCGGTGTTTACGTTGGTGGAAGTGTTAGCGTCGGTTTTGCTCTCCTCGGGCTTGCTGTCAGAGGGAGCAGCGTCAGCGGACTTATAGGTGAACGTAACCTCAACCTCTGCGGGATCCTCGATATTGTTGCCGAAAGCCTTGAGATAAGCCTTGTCCTTGGTGAGAGAGATGTCGGAAGCGTTGAGTGTCATGCTGTCGGTAAACCAAGCACTTTCATCGCTGTCGGTCTTCTGAACCCATGTAAGAGCCGCGTCGGCAGCGTGATAGCCGATACCGATAGCAGAGCCGTCAGACTTGATAGTGATAGTTTCAATGTCCTCGGGGGTCTTGCCGCTGTCAAGAAGCTTTGAGAGCGCGTCATAATCAGCGAAAATCTCAACGTCAGCCCATGCGGTGGCATTTGCGGGAACGGTGACCTTCGCAGCGGAAGCAACAACCGCCATAGCGCTTACCGCAACAATAGAAGCAGCGGAAGCAGCCAAAATCTTTTTAATGCTCATTGTAATAATCCTCCAAATATTTTTTCAAACGACACGGACGACCCGCGCCTGTTTTGTAATTTATATTATACATCATTTAACTTAATATTGCAACCGTACAATTAACCAAACTTTAATTTAGATATTTGTGTGAAGTTTGTGCATTTACAACAATAAAACGCGTAATTTACTTAAATCACGCGTTAAATTGCCTAATTTAGTTAATTTTTCCGCCTGAAATTCGGGTTATCATCAGGTTCACGCATAATGACGTCATAAAGTCGTCTGGTCTTGTTGGACTTGCCGTGTTTCTTTTCTTTAAGCATATCCAGCTCGGACTGCTCCGGCTCGCCCTGGTTCTCGAAAAGCCCCCTGTCCTCTGTCCAGATACCGCTCGGTGCGGTTTCCTTGGTGACCGATTTAGGCAGCGGCTTCTCCTCGTTTTCCCATTCGGGAGGCGGCTCGGAGCCTCCGGCGGTTTCGCGGCGGGATCTGCTCCGCTTCGGACGCGCACCCATGTCGCTTTCGGACTGCTCCAGCACGTCGAATATGCTCTCGATATCCTTGAACGGGTCGGTGTCGGGGGTTGAGCGCCCGGGCGTTGTCCGCTCGGGGTCGCGTACATCGGAAATATCCGATAAGTCCATAGTTTCGGGAACAGACTGCGGCGCGGAAACGAGCTCCAGCTCGGACGGCGCGGAGGTGACCTTCGCACCCGCCATTTTCCCGTAAGCGCTTATCGCGGCGGCGTTTTTGCGGATAACCTTCGGCTTCGGAGGGGGCGGAGGCGCGACCTGCTCGGGCTGAGTTACCGGCTCGGAGGGAACGCGTCGCTGCGGCTCTTCATACTCAAATTCATCCGAATAGTCCCTATTGCGGCTCTGCGAACGGCGCGGCTCGGGACGGGAGCTTCTCGGAGCGGGCGGCTCTCCAAACGGTCTGAACGCGTTTTCGTCATTGTCTGCGCTCTCAAACGGACGCGGAGCACGGCGCTCGGGACGCTCGGAAACCTCCGCGCGGACACGCCCGCCGCGCGAGCGATCCTCCTCAAGCTTCTCCTCCAGACGCTTCAGATCCTCAAACGGACTGCGCTTCTTCTGCTCGGGAGCGGGCTTAGGCTCGGAAGCAGGCGGCTCCGGCGGCTGCGTCGGAGCCGGCGAACCGAACGGCTGAAATCCCGCAGGATCGGTTTTTTTTGCGTAGTTATCGCCGCGGCTCTCGCCTCCGCGGATTATATGCGAAATCTGAGGCCGCTCATTCCTGCGGCGCTCCTTGGTCGGCGACGTAAAGAAGCCCTCCCGCAAAGCGATATCCTCCTCGGGTTCCTCTGCGGAAACAACGGGCTGCTTTATGTCGCTGCGGCTTATCCTCTCGGGAATGAACGGTCTTACAACGCCCTTTTTCGGCTCCTCCGGCTCCTTCTTGGGAACCTCGACGATCGGATGACTGCGGGTGATATCCACCTCGAGAGAGTATCTGAGAAAATCCTCCAGCTCCTCGGGAGTTATCTCGCCGTTATCAACCTTTTTCTTCATCGCTTCAAGGTAATTGTGCCAATAATCGTATTCCTTGACGCTCATGGTTTTATCAACGCGGGAATATATCTCGTTCGTGACCTCCTTGCAGCGCTCTTCGAGAGAGGGGGTCATTTTGGGCTTGGGGTGCTCCTCCTCCCATATTTCAAGACAGGTCTTGCCGTTCGGAACGAAGCGCGAGCAGTAGTCCTCGGGGTGCTCGTTATCTTTCATGAAGTAGTGACCGCAGCGCTTGCATTTCGCGAGCCACGCGCCGTTTTCAAGCATAGCGTCGATCTCCAGATCGATAACCGCCTTCAGGCTGCACGGCATATAAAGCTTGTCACGGTAATTCTCCATTTTGCCTGACACTACGCTGTAGCTCGAAAGCTCCTGCGGCAGCCCCTCTTTCATACGCGAAAACGCGTCCATGGCGATCTGATCGGATATCTCCTCGTAATTCTCAATGTCGGAGTAGTCGTCACTGTAATCGAAATCCGCGAGAACGTGCCGCACGATATCCTTTGAGATATTCGGGAACATAAACGGCGCGGCAGGTATTCTCCCTACGGGAAATATCTTTGTAACGCCCAGATCTTCGATACGGCAGCCCAGCTCGCGTGCGGTCACACTGAACGCTAGGTCGAAATAGTTGCGTCTTGCAATTATCTCCTCCGCCGATCTTGCCGTTTCTATGAACACAAAATTCACCTTAGTCCGCGCATAATCCTGTACACGAACGATATTCAGCCACTGGTTGATATCGCGGTTGTAGCGGAAATCGCACAGCCGCGCAAACACCAGCTTCTCGAACTGCGTTTTGCACCGCGCGAAACGGTTCCACAACGCACTTTCGTCGATATTGTCACGTCTGCACACATAGTCGATCCAGCAGTCCATGACCACCTTTTCGTAAATCGTCCTTATGTGATGTCTGATGTAGCAATGCGCCCCTTGGATATCCTTGCGAAGCTCGGCGGCTCGGTCGGCGTCATACGCTCCCGTTTTCAGCGCCTCGTTGCACATATCTATTGAATCCTTAGCGAAAGCCGACAGATCGAAATCGCAGAAATCCAGCAGCGACGCGGGATAGCGAAGCAGGAATATCTCATTCGAGGTCTTTCCGACAAGCTTCAACGTTCTTTCCAAGGCAATTCTCCTTTACAATGCATTATTCCGCAGGTTCCGCGTTATTGCCGTTCTCCCCCGTCCCGGACGTTCCTCCGCTCTCCGCTGAGCCGCCCGGTCTGATAAGCGGGCTTGACGCTTTGCTTGAGCTGCTGTCCGAACTGTCGGAGCTTTCGTCCTCATCGGCGGGCTTGATCAGATATGGATTTTCCCTCAGGCTGCCCTCGACCAGAATAACGTCCTGCTTTTCGCCGTCAACACGCTGAGTGCTCCATTCTACCAGATCTTCGGTTCTGCTCTGATAGGTCGCGGTATGAACGTGCTTGCTGCCGAAAACCTTCTTGCACAGGCAGAGCGGTATATCAACGTCGTCGCCCGTATACTCGACATAATACGTCATTGTCTTGCGCTCGTTGGTATCGTTGATATAACGCACGATTCGATAGTCGCCCGACTCGGAAAGCTTTTCGTAATCGGGATCGCGCCGCGTAAGGTCTACTCCGGTAAATGAAATATCCCCCACAAACATCTGTATTCCGATATAACCCACAACGCCTATTACATACATAAGCAGATACATAGTTCCCAATACGGTTTTCAGCGTTTCATTTGAATTGTTGACAAAGAACATCACGATCATAACCACCAGCGGCGGCGCGATGATATACCAGTTGCCGAAGCCGAAAATCACGATCATGAACACAATAGGCGGCAAAATATACGCGTTTATTTTGGTTATCATCTGTTTGCGCGTGAGGATTATCAGTCCCAGCGCGCATATATTCACAAAAAGATACAGCACGAAAAGCGGCGTGGGATTTTCAAACTCAAAGAAAAAACCGAAGCACAGCCACGCCAGCCACAGCATAAGCGCGGTATATCCCCAGCACAGCAGCGCCACCGCCCGCCTGAACCACACATTCTTGAAAAAAGCTACCAGCTTGTCCATTTCTTTACCCCTTTTTTAATAAGTATAATGTTATGCCGCAGTATTGCAGTCATGTAAATAAAAATAATACTACATCTTATATTGTATAACAAATCCGCGAAAAATGCAAGAGCTTTTCCGAGAAATCTCATTTTTTTCGCAAAATCGTCAATTATATCCGCAAAGAAAATCCGGAGCGTCTGCCCCGGATCTTCGGATAATTTAAGTTTATAGGGTTTAATCTCTGCCCTGATTGAACTTCCTGAGCAGCGTGTCAATATCCTGTGCCTCGGAAAAACCGACATTTCCGGTTAGTCCGTCCGAAGTGGGCGTAACCGTAACGGAAGCGATAGGCTCGGGCTCTACGCTTACGGGAGATTCGGAAATAGACGGCATATCGTCAGCCTCAGCGAAATCCGTTGCGACAACGATGAGCGAAATCTCGTCCTCGGCAAGCGAGTCGTCGAACACAACGCCAAACTTATATCTCGCGTCCCCGTTAAACTTCTCGGCGATCTCCTGCGTGAGGTTATCGAATTCCTCAAACGACAGCGTACTCGGAACGCTGATATTCAGCAAGCCGCGTCTTGCGCCGTTGATAGAAGTTTCGAGCAGCGGGCTGTTGAGAACCTCGTCAAGCGCTTCATCGATCTTGTAATCGCCCTTGCCGTGACCGATAGCCATATGCGCGATTCCGGAATTGCTGAGCGCCATCTTGACGTCGGCGAAGTCAACGTTGATATGACCGTCGCCCTGAAGCAGCTTAATAATTCCCATAACCGCCTTGCAAAGGATATTATCGACCTCGGAGAACGCGTTTTTCAGCGTGATCTTAGCGCCCTTAAGCTCCTTTAAACGGTCGTTCGGTATAACGATAAGCGCGTCAACGTACTTCTTCATCTCGGAAATGCCGCTGAGAGCCTGATTCATCTTGCTCGTACCCTCCCAGCCGAAGGGCTTTGTTACAACGCCGACAGTCAGAACGTCCTTATCCTTGGCAACGCTCGCAACAACGGGAGCAGCACCCGTACCCGTTCCGCCGCCCATACCCGCGGCAATAAACAGCATTGAAACGCCATCCATCGCTTTTTCGATATCGTCGCGGTTCTCCTCCGCGGAATCTCTTCCCTTAGAAGGATCGTTGCCCGCGCCTTGACCCTTGGTGGTCTTTCTGCCGATCTGGATCCGCTTCATTTTGCTGCCGTCCTTACCGCGCAGCGCGGCAACATCGGTATTGGCGATAACGTATTCAACATCCTGAATACCGCTTTCAACCATATGCGAAACGGCGTTTCCGCCCGCGCCGCCGACGCCGAAGACCATAATTTTGGTCGTCATTTGAAAGTCGTCGGCTACTTCAAATCCGTCGTTGTTATCGTCAATCGTAAAAGCCATAACTTACAACTCCTCCTGCTTTTAACGTCATTATTATAGAATACTGTTTATATTATAACAGATAATAAAAAAAATTGCAACCGTTTTTTGAAATAATTTTCGCAGCGATTGCAATTTATTATTAGCGGAATTGCACAAAAAAACCTCAAATGGGGTTTATTACACGGCTTCGCCTGTATCCTCTCCCGATCCGTAAGGCTCCTCCGTGGTATAAGGCTCTTCGGTGGTCGGATCTGAAGCTTCATATGTCGGTTCGCCGGTTTCGTAAGTCCCCGACGGCTCGTTCGTTTCCGGATCGGTGCTTTCAGGCGGCTCGTTCGTTTCCGGATCGGAACTTTCGGGCGGCTCGGACGTTTCGGGCGGCTTGCTGCTGCTTGACGACGTACTTGAACTTGGCGGCTTCGGCTTATTGCGCACGGCGAACTTCTCGGGATTTGACAACAGCACCGTAACGCTCTCCTCCGCGCCAAGCTCGTTTTTGATGAACGCCGCAGCAACGCGCAGCTTGCTCTCCATCTCCGCGGCGGGACCCAGCTCCAGAATTACCCTGCCGCCGTCCACCGACAGTTTCACCGCAAACTTGTCCGTCATATCGATCTCGTCCAGCTTCTCCAGACCCGCCTTTTCGGCGGCATCAAAAACGAGCTGCGGTATCTCGTCCTTGCCGTCGGTCTTTGACTTCAGCCACTTGCCCGTTTCTATGCTCTCCGCTTCAAAGCCCTTGACTACGGTCAGCCCGTCGGTATTGCCCTGCTCGATTATCTTTCCCATTCGCGATATTGTCGCCGTAACACCATTCTGGCTGATCGCGAACCACTTTTCCGCCTCAGTAACGGTAACGGTGAACTTCGTAGGAAACGCTTTCTTCACCTCCGCCTTGTCAACGTAAGCAAGCGAGCTGACTATCCTCTCCGCCGCCGCGCTCGTATCGGCGTGGAGCAGATTATCTCCGATATTCAGACCCGATCTTGCGGCGATCTCCTGCGCCGAGTAACGTTTATTTCCCACAACCTCGATCTCGCCGCACTTAAACAGCACCGTATTCGACAAAACTATCATAACGACGGTAACGATTATCCCAGCGAGAATGTAGTACAGAATATAGTTTCCGCCGCAGTATCTGCGCTTCTTCCTCGGCGCCGCCTTGGATCTCATTGCCTTTGCGACCGCCTTTTGGGTCTGACTGCTGACGGGTTTTTGCTGCGCCGGCTGCTTCGGAGCACGGGGCTCCGGAGCGTTCTGCCGCATTTTCGGCGGCTTGTTCTGACGGCGGCTCTGCGGCTTTTGTTTTGTAGACCTTAACATATCCTTCGGAACTTTGTCCGTATTTCTTCCGCGACTATCCGCCATTATCCGTCACCCGCCTTTCAACTTCGTTTTCCGCGGAGAACGTTCGTCCTCCGCGTTTTTTCATACTCTTTTTATATCCGCTCCCGCCGACCGTAAAGCGCCCTCCAGCGACTCATAGCCGCGGTCTATATAGCACAATCCCGTGATCTCGCTCGTTCCCTCCGCGGCAAGCGCCGCAGTAACGAGCGCCGCACCCCCGCGAAGCTCCGCCGCGCACACCTTGGCTCCCGACAGCCGCTTAACGCCCTGAACCACACACACCCTGCCCTCGGTCTTGATCGACGCGCCCAGCCTTACCAGTTCGGGAACGTGTCTGAAACGATTTTCAAAGATCGTTTCCACAAACACCGACGTTCCCTCAACTGTCGAACACAGCGCGGTAAACGGCGCCTGAATGTCCGTCGGAAATCCGGGGTACGGCATAGTCCGTATAGTCGGCGGCGCGGTAAGGCGCTTTTTGCAGCTGAGGTACATTTTACCGCCGCCGTATGTGTAGATCCGCGCGCCCATCGACTCCAGCACGGGAATAAACCCGTTCATGTGCGACGGCTCGCAGTCGGTGAGGATAAGCTCGCCGCGCGTAATTGCCGCCGCGCAGAGATACGTTCCCGCGACTATCCTGTCGGGAATAACGCTGTGCTCGCACGGCACGGCTCTTGGCGCACCCTCGACCGTGATAACGCTCTCGCCCGCGCCGCCTATCCTAGCGCCGAATTTCCCGAGACATTCCGCCAGATCAACGATCTCCGGCTCACGCGCGGCGTTATGTATTTCGGTGAGACCCTTGGCAGCCGTCGCGGCAAGCAGAATGTTTTCCGTAGCGCCCACGGACGGAAACGAAAGCGTTATTTTAGCCCCGTGAAGTCCTCCGACCGCCGTACAGTCGAGATATCCGTGCTCCTCGATTATTTCCGCGCCCATCTGCCTGAGCGCCGCCAGATGCAGGTCGATAGGTCTCGCGCCCAGCTCGCACCCTCCCGGGAACGAAAGCCGGCACCGACCCGTCCGCCCCAGCACCGCGCCGAGAAACACGATCGACGAACGCATTTCCCGCATAAGCGTATCGGGAATCTCGTACCCCGAAACGTTTGTCGCGTCCACCGTGACCGTACTGCCGCTTCTTTTGCAGCGGCAGCCGAGGTGCGTAAGGATACGGCATGCCGCGTCCACGTCGGTAAGCTCGGGGCAGTTGTGCAGCACCGTTTCTCCATGCGCCAGAACCGCCGCCGACAGCAGTGGCAGCGCGCTGTTCTTCGCACCGTGAACTCTCAGCTCACCCTCGAGCTTCCGTCCGCCGTTCACAATCAGCTTTCGGCGATTATCCATAACATCACCCTTTCAACAAATTATACAACATAATATGTTGAAAGGATTTTTTGTGTGAATATTCCTTACTCGAAATGCTCCTTGCCCACAAGGTCGATAATTTCCGACAATATGATATCCGCAGCGTTTGCTTTGCGCATTTTCGCCGCGTTCTCACGCATAAGCTCCAGCCGTCCCCTGTCGTTGTACAGCTTGGACACCTCGTCGACCAGCCTTGCCCTCGTCAGATCCTTATCCTCAATAAGCACCGCGGCATTTTCGTTTACAAGCGTCATAGCGTTGTAATACTGATGATTTTCCGCCGCCGCGGGATACGGCACGAGAATAGACGGTCTGCCTATCTCGGTAAGCTCCGTTATCGTCATTGCTCCCGCGCGCGAGATAATCAGATCCGCCGCGCACATACACGTGTACATATTGTCGATATAATCGCGGAAGATATGACGGCTCCTGTCCTCGGAAACGCCGCTCTGCTCCAGCGCCGCGTAGAACGTATCCCTGTTCTTGCTGCCGAACGAGTGGATATGATTTATCCCTCCCGTTTTCTTTTCCCACGCGATAAGCTCCGCGACAGCCTCCGTTATCTTGTTTGCGCCCAGACTTCCGCCGAACGACAGCACCGTAAACCCCTCGGGAAGCCCCAGCCGCTCACGCGCCGCCGAACGCTCCTCGATCGGGATATTCGTCCGCAGCGGATTACCCGTAACAACGCACCTGTCAGTATTCTTCAAATGCTTCTTAGCGTCCTCGACAGCGAGCAGAACCTTGTCTGCCTTGTCCGACAGCATTTTTGTCGCCATTCCCGGATAGGAATTGCTCTCGTGAGTTACCGTCTTTACGCCCATAGCGGCGGCTTGTCCGAGTACCGTCGCGGTAACGTACCCGCCCGTTCCCACGGCAAGCTCGGGCTTGAACACCCTGATTATCTTCCTTACCGCGCTTTTCGCCGAAATCAGATAGCGATACGCCGCCTTAAAATTCCGCAGAATATCCCTCGGCGAAAATCCGCGCTGAAATCCTGACATCTCCACCCCGCGGAACTCGTACCCCGCCTTTGTGACAAGACGGCTCTCCATTCCGTTCGGCGTGCCTATAAACAGTATCTCCGTATTCGGAAACACCTGCATCATCTTATCCGCTATGGCGAGCGCGGGATTGATATGCCCCGCGGTACCCCCCGCCGCAAAAATCACTTTCATATTAGCCTCTCTAAAAGGCAAAAGCTCGCACCGTTCGCTTCGCTCACTAGCCGATGAGCATTACCTCCGTTCCGCTCGCTTTGCTCGCTCCACTATAGCAATACTCATCGCTTGCGACTTTTGCCCCTGCGACAATAATTTCTTGCTCTTTTTATAATGCGCCCTTCTGCGTCGCCGCAGCCTTGCTTTATCGTATGGAGCGCATTACTGCACAATTGTTACCTTGCCTTTAACTTAACGCACCTTACTGCGCCGTTAACTTGTTAACCTGTTTTACTTTTGATTAACTTAATTTTGCCCTCTTGCTTACCGAAAGCAGCAGTCCCATTTCAAAAAGCTGGAACATAAGCGCCGTACCTCCGTAGCTGAAAAACGGCATTGAGATACCCGTATTCGGTATGCAGCAAAGATTAACGCCGAGGTTCAGAAACGCCTGTATCCCTATCTGGAACGTAATACCCGTCGCGAGCAGACAGCCGAATTTATCCTCCGCCTTTCTCGCGATAAGAAATCCTCTGAACACGAAAATAAGAAACAGCACGATGACCGCCAGTCCGCCCACCAAGCCGAATTCCTCGACAAGCACCGCGAAAACGAAATCGTTCTGCGCCTCGGGAAGGTAATAATACTTCTGGCTCGAGTTGCCGAAGCCCTTTCCCCATATTCCGCCCGAGCCCAGCGCCAGCGCCGACTGATAGTTCTGATACGAACCGTCGCCCGGCTGCGAAAGCGGATCCATATAAATAAATCTGTCCTGGAAATATCCGATATCCAGCACGAAGATCACAACATAAACCGCAGCGACCGCCAATAAAACCAACGGCACAAAATATTTAAGATTTGTTCCGCCCATAAACAGCATAGCAGCGAAAACAAGACAAATTATCATCAGCAGCGACAAATGCATCTGACTGATAACCGACAGAATTATCATCACCAGTATAAGCCCCGGAATCAAGATACCGTCGCGGAACGTTCTCATTTTACTTGAGTGCTTCTGTATATAATAGGCGAAATAAACGATTACCGCTATTTTCATAAGGTCGGACGGCTGAAACTGCCCCAGTCCGGGCAGCGGCAGCCAGCGCTTCTGACCGCCCTCCGCGCGTATTCCGAACGGAATCGTCATTAGGTTGAGCGCCATCGTGAACACCAGCAGCAAATGCGTCACGGTAATTCGCCGCCTGCCGCCGAATATCTTGAATTCATAGCGCAGAAAACGGTAGTCCAGAAACGTCAGGAAAAACATTCCGACAAGTCCGATACCCGCCGCGATCATCTGTCTTGTTACATAATAGAACGAATCGCCCTTATTATCGCGGTAACTCAGCGCGTGACCCGCCGAGAACATCATAGTAATTCCGAAAACCAGCAGCACCATAATGATCACGAACATAGGAACATCGACCCGCCCCTGAAAGCTCAGCAGCTTTACTCTGTTCGGGTCTTTCGCCTTTTTCTTCCGCTTGACTGCAACTTTGTCCGCCTGCCTGCGCGGCTTCTGCTGCTTTGGTACGGTGCCCGCACGCGGAGCTGCGCCCGGTATCGCGCTCCCTCTCGGAGGTCTCCCGGGTACGGCTGTACTCTGAGCGCGCCGAGCGTTTCCCCGGGGATTTGCCCGCGGATCGATATGCGAATTCGGACGAGCGCCCGGCGGAGCGGACACTCGCGGCTGCTGCCTTGCCGCCGTACTTTGTCTTACCTGCTGCATATATACCTCCAAAAACTACTTGGCGAACATTCCGTAAGCCAATACCACCGCCAGCGCCCCGAAAAGCGCCGCGACCGTTGAAAATACCGTGTCTATCTTTATCTCGCTCCATTTTGAAAGCTCAAAGTGATGATGAATGGGCGTCATCTTAAACAAGCGCTTGCCCTCTTTGGTGTGGTAAATCCTCTTGGTTATCTTGAACACCGTCGATTGAATAACAACCGACAGCGCCTCGAGAATATACACCATAGCCGCTATGACCATAAGGAATTCCACGCCGCAGCCCACTCCCAGAGCGCACACCACGCCGCCGAGGAACATAGACCCCGTATCGCCCATAAACACCTTAGCGGGCGGGAAATTCCACACCAGAAAGCCCACGCAGCCCCCCGCCGTGCAGAAAGCCAGCAGCGTCTGCCCGAACATTCCGAGCAAGCCCGATATTATAGCGAACACCGCCATATAGATTATCGTAACGGACGAGCAAAGTCCGTCGATACCGTCGGTGAGGTTTACGGCGTTTACGAGATAGAGGATACCGATACCCATAAGCGGATAGTAGAACAGTCCCAAGTCCCATTGCAGACCGCCCGGGAACAGTATCACCGTGCGCCGCAGACCGCTCACATACAGCGTCGCGAAGTACGCCGCGATTATCATCACCTGAAAGATGATCTTCTGTATCGGAGTCAAGCCCTCGTTGTGCTTTTTCTTTACCTTGATGAAGTCGTCGAGAAAGCCCATAAACCCGAACAGCACCGCCATTACCATACCCGACACGGCGCGTATGAATTCCGCTTTGTCCGCGCCCGAGTAATCCGCGTTTTTGCTTGCGGAAAACACGATCATTCCTACTGTAAAGCTCACGAATACCGCGAAAATAAAGGTTATCCCTCCCATTGTGGGAGTACCCTCTTTTTTCGCCTTGTGCCATTTCGGTCCTATGTCGAGTATCGTCTGCCCGTATTTCAGCCTGTGAAGCAGCGGAATAAACCAGAACCCCGCCAGCCACGTCAGCACGAACGCCGCAACAGCCGCGAAAACGCTTGTCCAAATCTGCATATCATTCTCCAAGTTACTTTATTTTTTCGGCGATCTCTTCCATTTTCATACCCCGGCTTCCCTTGAACAATATTACGTCGCCGCTTTTTATCTTGCTAAGCAGAAGCTCCGTAAGCTCCTGCTTGTTTTCGCTGTGGAACACCTTAGCCTTACGCTTTGTCAGCTCGTCGCGAAGCTCCGTCATCTCGCGCCCGTACAGAAACGCGATGTCCGCGTGCTCCGTGACCGCGTCCGCTAGTCCCGCGTGCAGCGCCGGCGATTGTTCGCCAAGCTCCAGCATATCGCCGAGAACCGCGATATGTCTGCCCTTGCCCTCCGTCCTGACCGCGCCCAGAACCGACAGCGCCGATCTCATCGACGTAGGCGAGGCGTTGTAGCAGTCGAGAATAACGCGGATATTGTTTTCGCGCTGCTCCAGCTTCTGTCTCATTCCACTGCCCTCGTAATTCATAAACGCGGGGATTATCTCCTCGGGAGCAAGCCCGAATTCGATACCCGCGCAAAAAGCCGCAAGCGCGTTAAGTATATGGTGCTCCCCGACAACGGGAACCGCCGCCTTGTACGACTTCTCCCCGTAACGGAGCGTGAATTTTCCGCCGTTTTCGTCCTGCGAAATATCCTCCGCCCGGACGTCGCAGCCATCCGTCAGCCCGTAGCGTATCAGCCGCCGTCCGCCGACGTCCTCCGCCATGAGCTTTCCGAGATACTCATCGCCGCCGTAAACGATAAGCGGCGCGTCCGCGTCTGTTCCGTCGAGTATCTCCAGCTTTGCCGCGAGGATATTCTCCCGCGTTTTGAGGTTCTCGATATGGCAGAACCCGATATTTGTTATGACCGCGCAGGTCGGGTGAGCCGCGGTTGACAGCGCCGAGATCTCACCGCGGTCGCTCATTCCCATTTCGATAACCGCCGCTTCAGCGCTCTTGTCAAGACGGAACAGCGTCTTCGGAAGCCCGATATCGTTGTTGAGATTGCCCTCGGTCTTGAGCGTATTGTACTTTGCCGAAAGCACCGCGCTTATCATATCCTTGGTGGAGGTCTTTCCGACGCTCCCCGTCACTCCGCAGAGCTTAATATCGAATTTATCACGGTAATGCCGCGCCAGCTTAAGCTGCGCCGTCCGTGAGTTCTTCACATATATAACGGGTATCGCGGTCTTGACCGTGCCCGGCGCAAGATCGGAAACCGCCGCGGCAGCGCCGCTCTCCGCCGCCTGTCTGATGTAGTCGTTGCCGTCAAAGCGTTCGCCCTTTACTGCAATAAAGAGCGCGCCCTTTTCAAGAGTTCTCGTATCGGTGGAAACGGATCTCACTCTTACGCTGCCGCCGATAAGCTCTCCGCCCGTGATCTTCGCGATCTCCTTAGTCGAAAACATACCCGTTATCCTTTCCCGAAATATTCGTCAACTATCTCTTTTTCGTCAAAGTGAAAGTACTCGCCGCCTATCGCCTGATAGTCCTCGTGACCTTTTCCGCAGAGCGCTATAACGTCGCCCTCCTCCGCCATATCCAGCGCGCGGATAACTGCGGCTTTGCGGTCAGTAAATTCCTCGTGATCTCTCCCATCGGGAATACCGCGCACCACATCGTCGATAGTCTTTTGAGGATCTTCGTGCCGCGGACTGTCCGTCGTGACGATAAGCACGTCTGCGTACTTCGCCGCCGCCTTTCCCATATCGGGACGCTTTCCCGCGTCGCGTTCGCCCGCCGCGCCGAATACCGCGATAAGACGGTTTTTAGCGAGCGGCTTGAGCATAGACAGCAGCTTCTCCAGACCGTCCTCGGTGTGCGCGTAGTCGCGTATCACCGTGAAATCGCCCGTATGCAGCGTTTCCAGCCGACCCGCAACGCCCTCGATCTTCTCCAGAGCACACAGTACTTCGTCCATGGGAATGCCCGTCAGATGCACCGTGACCACAGCCTCCAGCGCGTTTGAAACATTGTAAAGCCCCGTCATGGCAAACCGCACGGGATAGCTTTTCTCCGCGGCTCTGTCGGTCAGAATAAACTCCGAGCCGTGCGCGGAGAGCTTCACGAATTCCGTGTAAAAATCGGCTTCTCCGTCCACCGATACCGTCTTTAACGGAACACTATTTCCGCAGCAAAATTCGGCTATTCTCTTACCGTACTCATCGTCAATATTCACGACCGCGTTTTCGCACATATCGAACAGCATCCGCTTAGCCGAGAAATAATTCTCCATCGTTCCGTGATAATCCAGATGATCGCGCGTCAGGTTTGTGAACGCTCCCACCGCGAAATTCTCCGCCGCGAAACGGTACTGCGCCAGCGCCTGAGAGCTTGCCTCAATAAAGCAATATTCGGCGCCCCCCTCCGCCATTTGCGCGAATAATTGATATAATCTCCGAGGCTCGGGAGTGGTCGGCGGACCGTCGTGGGAGTAATTCAGACCGCCCCCCGTGTCCGTGCCCAGCGTTCCGATAACACCCGTTCTGCGACCGAGCAGCCGCGTTATCTGCGCGCAGAGGTTGACGACGGTGGTCTTGCCGTTGGTTCCAGTAACGCCGCAGAGCTTGAATTTCCTCGTCGGCGAGCCGTAAAACCTCGACAATAATTCGGGGTATAGCCGCCGCGGATTTTCAACGTTTATCTCTTTAGCCAACCCGAGCTTTTGCTGCGTCACAACCGCGCTAGCGCCCTTTTCAAGCATCCTCGCGGCGGCGGAATGTCCGTCAAAGCTCCCGCCCTTTATGCAGACGAACAGAAAGCCGCTTTCGACCTCGCGGCTGTCCGAGGTCACTCCCGAAACCGCCGTGTTTTTCAGTTCTGCGGGAATATCGCATATTCCCGAAAACAGCTCTCCTGTCGTCATATCTTCACCGCCTGTAAAACAAGTCTTAATCTCCGAACGAATTAGCCTGGAACGTTACCTCGATAACGCTGCCCTTATACAACGACATACCCTCGGGATAGCTTTGCATAGTCGCCACAGCGTCCGCGTTTTCGGCGGCGCCGCCGAGTATCTTGATGTTGAAGCCCGCGTTTTGAATCGCTTTGTTTGCCTCGTCGACGCTCATATTCAGCACGTTCGGCACGGTTCCCGTTTCAAGCTCCTGATCTCCTATATACAGCACGACTGTCGAGCCCTTCGGTATGCTGCTGCCGGAGGACGGTATCTGCGCCGTAACCACCTCGTCGCTCGACGAATCGCCGACAAACTCCACCTTAAAGTTTTCCGCGGTAAGATAGCTCTGAGCGTACATGGACTGGTAGCCAAGCACATAAGGCACGGTAGCGTCCATTTTCGCCTGCTCTTCCGCCGTATATGTAGGGTAGATTCCCAAATGCTCCAGACCGTCATTGAACACCGCCGAAACAACGGGGCAAGCGACTGCCGAGCCGTAGTACTGCGGACCGGTAGGCGTATCGACAAGCACCAGCATAACTATCTGCGGATTATCCATGGGAACAGCCGCTGCAAATGTTCCGATGTAAGTCATCTTAGCGCCGGCAGCCGTACCGCCCGCGGCATTGTATTCGTCGATCTTCTCCGCCGTTCCCGACTTTCCGCCGATCCTGTAGCCCGCGATATACGCGTTGTGACCGCCGTTTTCGGTAACGATCGTTTCAAGTATACCGCGCATGGTATCGGAGGTTTCCTTTGAGATTACCTGCCGCTTTACCTGCGTGGTCTTGGTTTCAACAACGTTTCCGTTGCTGTCGAGTATCTTGTCGACAAGGTGCGGCGTTACCAGATATCCGCCGTTTACGATAGCGCAGAACGCCGTACACATCTGAATGGGCGTTATCTTATTGGTCTGACCCATGGAGGACATCGCAAGGTCGACCAGATTCATTCTCGAATACGGAACATACAAGCTCTGCGCCTCGCCCGGAAGATCAATGCCCGTAGGCTCGGTAAAGCCGAACGCTTCAAAATAATTGCAGAACCTCTGCGCTCCGAGCGCCAGACCCACCTGAATAAAGTACGGGTTGCAGGAAGCCGTGATACCGTGCTGAAGATCAAGCGTTCCATGACCCCATGTCTGGTGGCAGGAAATAGTTTCTCCCGCAACCTCAATAAAGCCAGGGCAGTTGAACGTGGTATTCATATTGATGGCTTCTTCCTCCAGCGCCGACGACGCGGTAACGGTCTTGAAAACCGAGCCGGGGTAGTACAGCTCCGTAACTGCCTTGTTTTTCCACTGCTGCTCGCGCATAACGCTCTCCTGCGCAGCTATCTCCTCGGAGGACTTTCCCTCCTCCTGCATCTTCGCAAGAAGCTCAAGATCGTATTTGCTCGTTATCTCCGAGGGATTGTTCAGATCGTAGGACGGAGAGGTCGCCATAGCCAGAACGCCGCCCGTGTTGCAGTTCATGATAATCCCGCAGGCGCGGTTGACGACGGAATGCTGCGAAACGCACTGCTCCAGATTTTTTTCGAGATAGTGCTGCAAAACCTCGTCCAGCGTCAGCACAAGGCTGTATCCGTCCGTTGCCTGGAAATAATCGTCGTTTCCGTACTCGACGCCCTTTCCCATACCGTCGGCGAGGTAGAACGCCTTGCCGTCCGTGCCGCGGAGGTAGTCGTCGTAATACGCTTCAAGCCCGTAAACGCCCTCGCCGTCAAAGTTTGTGAAGCCTATGACGTTCGACGCGAGCGAACCGTTGGGATAGTAGCGCTTGCTCGACTGCTCGGTAACTACGCAGTCGGCGCGGATATTGTTCTCAAGAAGGAATTGTTGTATAAGCGTAACCTCCGGCTTTTCGACCTTGCGCTTTACAACGTGGTAATAGTTGTCCTTATAGTCCTTGCACGCTTCGAGCATTCCGTCCGGACTAACGTCAAGTATCTCGGCAAGTCCGCTGCTGATTATTTCGGAAAGCTCTCTGAAAGGTTCGGGCGTTTCGCCTTCTTTGGCGTCCTCAAGCTTTTCATTGTAAGCCTTGCGGCGTTCCTCGTTCGCCTGATGTATCGGCGTCGGAGCAATGATTATATCCCACACCGTAGAGCTTTGCGCGAGAACGGTGCCGTTCGCGTCGTAGATAGTGCCGCGGTTCGCCATTATCGAAACCTCTCTCATCTGCTGAGAGTTCGCGCGCTGCCGCCACATATCGCCGTCGATCACCGTGAATTTCAGCAGATTATATCCGACAAACACGGAAAAACCAACGATCGCCGAAAGAATAACTATCTGCCGTCCGCGATATCCGATAACGGGCTTTTTGTTGACCTCTTCTGCGTCCTTCCGCTTGACGTAAGCCTTAAACCGGCTCCATAAGCTGTTTGTGTTATTAGAATTTCTGTCCAATTTTCACAACCTCCGAAAAACCAAAAAAGCAAAGCCGTATAGCCGACTTTGCTGTTCTATACTTATCCCGCCTCAGGTCATCCAATAAATTGCGTTCCTTTCGCACAGCGATCTGCACTTTACAAGAAACTCCGGGTGGGATAAGTACTGTTATAAACAGTCTGCCGACAACATTTAAGAAAGGGCTTGTTCACCCTTATATTATGCCGTCAGAACCCAATGTATTCCAAAAACGCGGAGAAGCCTCTCTTGATCGTCCCCAGCAAGCCCTCGGAATCGTCGTTGTCGATCTCTATAAGATCCTCTGTATTTACGCTGATGTATTTTTTCTGCGACGCGGCAACCTTCGTCATTCCGAGCTGTTCCGTCGCGTACTGCTCGATATAGGCGATATTCGCCTTTGAGTCGAGCTTGCTTTGCAGCAATTCGTTGTCGTCCCGGGCGGCGGTGAGCAGCTCCTCCTGCCGAGCGACCATTCTCGCCGCGTCGTCTTTTTTCGTATTGTAATAGTTCACGGCAAACAGCGCGGCGAACATCATCACAGACACCAAAACGATCTTGAACTTTGAGCCGCTTGTCGACGCCTTATTAACAGGCGCGAGATGTATCGCGCGGGCTTGCGCCTTGGCGCGGCGCTGCTTTTCGCGGCGCTCCCTTTCTGTGGTATCGAACCTCGAAAGGTCGTAAGCAAGATTTGTATTGTCAAACGGATAAGCCATACGCCGTCCCCCCCTTTTTATCCAAAGCGTATCGGTTTACGCTCTTATTTTCTCTATCACACGCAGCTTAGCGCTGCGGCTTCTCGGATTTTCCCCGATCTCCTCCGCGCCCGGAACGATCGGCTTCTTCGTGACAAGCTGTCCACGCGGAAGCCTTCCGCATACGCAAACGGGAAACTCGGGCGGGCATATGCAGCCCGTACAGAACTCCTTAAAGCGATTTTTAACGATCCTGTCCTCCAGCGAGTGGAAAGTAATGACCGACATTCTGCCGCCGGTCTTAAGGCGTTCAAAGCCGTCGGTAAGCGCCTTATCAAGCGCGTCAAGCTCTCCGTTGACTTCTATGCGGATCGCCTGAAAGCTTTTGCGGCAGGGGTTCTTTTCACGGCGGTAAGCTGCGGGAACGCTCCTTTTTATTATATCGGCAAGCTCTCCCGTTCTTTCTATGGGAGATACCGCCCTCGCGTCCACAATGCCCTGCGCTATCTTCGGCGCGAATTTCTCCTCGCCGAACTCGTAAAGTATCCGTTTCAGCTCCTCAAAACTGTAATCGTTGACAACGTCGCGTGCGGACAGACCCTCGCCGCTCATTCTCATATCGAGCGGCGCGTCGTTGTGGAACGAAAATCCGCGCTCCGCGTCGTCAAGCTGGTGCGATGAAACACCCAGATCTGCGATGATCCCGTCAAGCTCTTTTACCCCCAGCTCGTCCAGAACCACGCCCAGTTCTCTGAAATTGCGCCGCACAAATGTTACGGGATAACCGCTCAGCCGCTCCCCAGCAGCCTTGATAGCCTCCCCGTCCCGGTCGAAGCAAATCAGCCTTCCCCCCGAAAGGCGCTTTGCAAGCTCCAGGCTGTGACCGCCGCCGCCCGTGGTGAGATCCGCGTAAACGCCCTTTGGGTCTGAAAACGCGCCGTCCACCGTTTCTTTAAGCAGCACGGTTGTGTGTTGAAATTCCATCAGATGCTAAGCTCCTCCGCCATACCCGCGATATCCTCGAGAGATGTATTGTTATTATATTCCTCCCAAGCCGCTTTATCCCAGATCTCGGCGCGGTCGACTAACCCCACGACCACTACCTCGCCCGTGATGTTCGCGTATGTCCGCAGAGCGGGCGCAATGGCGATTCTTCCCTGCTTGTCCGGCTCCGCCTCGCAGGCGCTCCCGAACAGGAAACGCTCGATAGGCAGCGCGACCTTTGACGGTTTTCCTTTAAGGCTGGTCTTTAATTCTTCCCAGCTCTCGTTGGTGTAGACCGTCAGGCACTTTGCGTTAAAGCTCTTGCAGATATAGAAATGCTCGCCGAACTCCTCGCGGAGCTTGGCGGGGAAATTCATACGTCCCTTAGCGTCAACGGTATGCTCGTATTCGCCGTACATTTCCATTCCCCCCTGCATAGCCTTAAAAGCGCCGTTCCGTCCTCCTCAGACGGCATTTTTCGTAGAATAAATAATATATTTTCCTCTGTCGGTCAAAAGTGCTCTCTGTATTTTTAATGAACTTTTCACCAAAACAGTGAATTTTCACACCACTTTTCCCCACAATCATATTATACTCTACTTGGAAAATTTTTTCAAGAGCAAATCGGCGACTTTTCAGAAAAAATCAAGATAAACTTTTGTTCATATTTTTGTGCATTTTTAACAAAAATTATCTTTCTAAATAGCTGAAATAATGAAAAAATCCGTACAAATTTACAATATATGGACAGAACAAAAGAGTTTAAAACTACATCTTGCGCCGCCCGTCGCTTTTCGATACTATTGTTCACCGATTGCGCTTATCCGAAACATTTCTCAAAGAAAAAACCGCCATTGCGAAAGCAATGACGATTTAAGTAATTAAAGTTAACGTTTAGCCGATAACACCGCCTATTCCGCACACCTCCGCGAAAAGGTCAAAAGCGGTACGGAAGCCCGCATAGAAGCCGCGTTGTTCATGCATATGACCGTATTTGAATATGTAGTTCTCCAGATAACGCAGATCCTCCTTGGTCGGAGCGCACCGTCTTTCAACCGTTTCAAGCTCCTCGGTCTCCTCGTCGGTCAAGTCGCGCGGCTTCGTGGCGAGCTTGTTTTCAAGATACGCCGCAAATAATTCTTCAATTATTGTGTTCATAAAAAACTTCCTTTCAAAAAGTACTTGACAAGGAAGCCCTGTCTAATGTATAATAGATTTTGGATAGGATTCTTCCTGTCGCTAGGGATAGAGCGTTGTGTCGTTGTCAGCGTTAGCAGCGCTCTATTTTTTTACCCTTTTGTACTGCTCCTCAATGCCGTTTCTGATAATCTCCGAGCGCGATTTTTTGGTTTCCTCGCAGACAGTATCAAGCTTGTCAAGCGTTTCCTCGTCAACTCGCACTCGAAGCATATTGTTCTTCGGTTTGTCGGTGAGCTTAGTACCCTTTTTTATACCCACTTCTTCACCTCGCTTTCGATTGGGTATATTTATATTATAGTGTAGCAACAAACAAAAGTCAATATCTTTTTACCAAATCATGTTATTGCACAAATACTACAAGTTATAATTGTGCAACATATCAGCAAATGCAGCACATTATTTTTTATCCAACTCGGAGTGCAGCTTTTCAATACCTCTGCGTATTGTCTGAACCCGTGTTTCCGAATTGGATTTGGCAACCTCGTCGAGCTTTTTCAAGGTCTCGTCATCTAACCTTACGGCAAGCTGAGTGGACTTGGGATTATCGCTCTTGGGTCTGCCTGTTCGTGGCGACATCTTATCACCTCACTTTGCGAATACCACTAAATACATTATACATTAAGGTATTCAAAAAGTCAATAGGATTTTGACATTTTGTATGCATACACAAAAAAGGCGCTCCGCCATTATGCAAAGTGCCCAAATCAAAAAACAACCGTCATAAAAACCGGGATTCCAAAGGGCGCGACGCCCTTTGGCGGGGGGTGGGGGCGGAGCCCCATATGCACTAACCTAAACAAGCTTCAGACATCTGCAAGGA
>CAYWIP010000034.1:0-26273 GCA_964458395.1 uncultured Ruminococcus sp. | reverse complement strand
GGTGTGGAGCGGGGGAAAACTTGGAGATTATATCAAAGAGTTACCTATCGCTATTGATCGGGTATATTGATAGTGTATCAAACGGGGTAACAGACGCTTATATTCAGGATTTAATGGTTTGTCCGGATCACCAAGGCAAAGGGATCGGAACAGACCTAATGGATAAAACGATTGAATATCTGAAGAAAAAGCGTATCTATATAATTTCGGTGGTTTACGAAGAACGCTTGAAGCCTTTTTATGAGCGGTTCGGGTTTTATAATATGTTATGTGGGCAAATGGAAACATATCGGGGATCGCGCATTATATAAAGCCCTAATTTAGTAAAAACAATGCTTATAAAGATAATAAATCAGCGGTTCCTTAATTTACACGTAATCGGGAAGAGGGATATAATTGTCAAAACAATACCAGATGGATATGTGCAGCGGACCGGTGCTGAAAAAGCTGCTGATGTTCTCGCTGCCGCTTATGGCTTCGGGAGTGCTGCAGCTTCTGTTCAACGCTGCGGACGTTATCGTTGTCGGGAAATTCGCGGGCGACAATTCAATGGGCGCGGTGGGGTCTACGTCCTCGCTGATAAATCTGTTCACAAATCTGTTCGTGGGGCTGTCGGTCGGCGCAAACGTCGTCGCGGCGCGCGCTCACGGGGCAAACTCCGCCTCGGATATGCACGACACCGTCCACACGTCAATGCTGCTCTCGCTGATATGCGGCACGGTGCTGGCGATAGTCGGCTTCATTCTCGCTCCCGAAATGCTCGTACTTATGGACGCGACAGAAAATCTGCTGCCGCTCGCGGTGACGTACCTGCGCATTTACTTCCTCGGAATGCCCGCCATGATGGTGTACAACTTCGGCGGCGCTATCCTCCGAGCGGTCGGCGACACGAAGCGCCCGCTGTACTTCCTGACGGCGGCGGGAGTTATCAACGTGGTGCTTAATCTGCTGTTCGTTATCGTTATGAAAATGGACGTTGCCGGCGTGGCTTTGGCTACCGTAATATCACAATGCATTTCCGCAGGACTTACGGTAATGTGCCTTATCAAGGACAACACGGAGATACATCTTGATATCCGCAAGCTGAGAATACGCAGGCGCCTACTGTTCGCGGTAATGAGAGTCGGACTTCCCGCGGGATTTCAGGGCACGATCTTCTCGCTGTCAAATGTTGTTATACAGTCGTCGATAAACAGCTTCGGCAGCGACGCGATCGTTTCGGGAAACTCCGCCGCCGCTTCTGTCGAGGGCTTCATTTATATGGCTATGAACACGTTCTACCAAGCGGCGATATCGTTCACGGGGCAGCACATGGGCGCGAAAAAATACTCGCGCATACCGAAAATACTCGCAAGCTCGCTGCTGTGCGTTACGGCTACGGGACTTATACTCGGGTGGGCGGCGTTTTTGCTCGGTCGTCCGCTGCTCGGCATCTACTCCAACAGCTCGATCGTAGTTGACGCGGGAATGGCGCGGCTTTCCATTATCGCGACGACCTACACGCTATGCGGAATGATGGACGTTATGGTCGGAATGCTGCGCGGTCTGGGTTACTCGATAATGCCCATGATCGTGTCGCTTCTCGGCGCATGCGGACTGCGCATACTCTGGATAATGACGGTGTTTCAGCTCCCCGAATATCACTCGCCGCGCACCGTTTACCTTTCCTACCCGATGTCATGGGGAATTACGCTGCTTGTCCACATCATCTGCTACATTATCATATGGCGAAAGCTCAGGCGGCGCGAGAGCAGGTATTTTGACGGCGGTAAAACGGAGGCGGCACAATGATATATATTACCGGGGATACCCATGGAAGAGCCGAAGAATTTCTCGGCAGATTTGACAAAACTCCGACCATAGAAGACACCGTTATTGTCGCGGGTGATTTCGGGTTTATCTTCAGCGAATATCAAAAAGAGGGACTCGAAACGCTTAAAACGCTGCCGTTTAAAATCGCGTTTGTTGACGGCAACCACGAGAATTTCACCGAGCTTTGCAAGTACCCCGAGGAGCAGTGGAACGGCGGAACAGTCCACAGGATCGCAGATAATATCGTGCATTTAAAGCGCGGCGAATTGTTCACGATTGAAGAAAGCACATTCTTCACATTCGGCGGAGCTTACTCTATCGACAAGGCTTGGCGCGTTGAAAATATTTCGTGGTGGAGCGGGGAGCTGCCGAGTGCCGACGAATACGCTCACGGACGGGAAAAACTTTCGCAGTGCGGCTTTGCGGTGGACTATATCGTTACGCACACCTGCCCCGAGAGCCTTACGGAACGAGTCTGCCTCCGACCGAACTCCGCAGACCTAGAGCTGCGCCGTTTCTTACAAGAGGTCGCCGACAACGTAAGCTACAAGCACTGGTACTTCGGACATTTTCACGGCGATATTGACTTGGGGAGCTTTTCGTTATTATATGAGAGAATAATGACAGTCGAATAAATCTGATATTATCAAATAATATCAAATTGGATATTGTGATATCTCCAAAATCTGCTATAATACAATTATCGACAGATACAAAAAGGAGATAATCAAATGAACAAAGAAAAACAGACATCACACGAAAAGCTGCTGCGGCTTTGCTTTGCGGCAATGTTCGCGGCACTGATCTTCGTGGCGACAAAGCTGATACAGATCAATACCCTAACGGGCGGCTATGTGAATTTCGGCGACTGCTTTATACTGATAGCGGCATGGACGCTCGGTCCCGTTTACGGCTTTGCCGCGGCGGGTATCGGCTCGGCGTTGGTAGACCTTATGGGCTACGCGCAGTACGTTCCCGGGACTTTTTTCATTAAGGGAATGATGGCGCTTGCGGCGGCGCTGATCGTCCGCGCGTTCATAAAGAAAAGCGTAAAGGCGCAGCTGCCGGGCTTGATAGTCGGTGCTTTGGCGGCGGAAATTATTATGATCGTCGGCTATTACCTGTACGAAGCGACGCTGCTCGGCTACGGCTTTGCGGGAGCGCTTGAGGGTATTCCCGCGAACTGTCTCCAGGGCGCGTTCGGAGCGGTGTTCGGAGTGATACTGTTCAAGGTGATCGCCAAAACGGGCGTTCTGAAAAAAATGAACGCTTACGCTGTATAACCAAAAAACCGCGGTGATTTGCCGCGGTTTTTATTTGTTGAGCAATTCGGACAAGCTGTTCTCGTCGGCAGCGCCGTAATTCACGACAAGCATCCCCTCCGTGCCGCTCTTACCGGCGTAGTATTCTGACAGCGGCGTTATTTTGATTCCGCATTTTCCGCAGTCGGAGATCATCCGCGGAGCGTCCTCGCCTGCCGAAACCGTGAAATGCAGCCCCGAATTCTCCTCGGAAACGACCGCCCCCGGATAACGCGAGATAAGCTGCAAAACCAGCTCGCGAACCCTGCGGAAACGCTTTTTGGTGCGGTTTATATGCCGCTCGAAATATCCCTCGGAAATGAACCGCGCCAGCGTGTACTGCTCGAACGCGGGCACAGAGCAGGCGTAGAAGCCCAACCGTTCGCGCCAAAGCCCGTACAGCTCCTCGGAAAGGCACATATAGCTTATGCGCACCGACGGCGCTATCGTCTGCGAAAACGTGTTCATATAGATAACGCGCCCCGTAGCGTCCGAGCCGAACATTGTCGGAACCGGCTTTCCGCTCCAGCGCAGCTCGCTGTCGTAATCGTCCTCGATAATATAACGCTCGCCGCCCTCTGCCCAGCGCATTATTTCGCGCCGCCGCGATATCGGCATTACAATGCCGGTCGGATAATGGTGCGCGGGTGAGATATGCGCCGCGTCGACGCCTTTTTCGTACAGCGCTCCGGCGCTCATTCCCGAGCCGTCCAGCGGAATATACTCGAACCTCACGCCGTTGAGCGAGTAAATTTTCGGAAGCTTTTCGTAGCCGGGGTTTTCGATCCCGTAGACCTTATCCCTGCCCAGAAGCTGAATCAGCAGATTGTACAGATACTCCGTTCCCGCGCCCGTGATAATGCGCTCGGGCGGCTGATAGAAGCCTCTCGCGCGGTAGAGATATCCCGATATCGCGCGGCGAAGCTCCTCCGCGCCGCCGCTTTGAACGGGCTGCAAAAGCGCCGTTCCCTTTTCGAGGATCACCGACCGCATAAGCCTTGTCCACACCGAAAACGGAAAATCACCCGCGCCCGCCGACGGCTCGGAAGCGCTCTCGTCGGACTGTTCGCTGCTTTCGCTTTTCGGTAACTCACTGCGCGACAGCTCGACCGCTCCGCCGCTGTACTGAACGTAATATCCGCTTCGCTCGGCGGCGCGGACGTAGCCCTCGGCTATAAGCTGCGAATACGCGTTTTCAACCGTGATAACGCTGATTTGCAGCTGCTCCGCGAGCACGCGCTTTGACGGCAGCTTTTCGCCCTCGCTCATCTTCCCCGACAGGATATCGTCCTTGATATTCTCGTAAAGCTGCTCGTACAACGGCTTCGCGGCGTTCTTATCCAATGCCTTCATTATCGAAAAGCCTCCCCTGATACGTGTCCAAGTCCGCCATACGCTTGTCAAGTCCGCCCAGAACGGAAATTTTGTCCATGCTCCAGAGCGGCGCGGCAAGCAGCGTTTTGTCGCCGTCTCCCGTAACGCGCTCGATCACCGTTTCGGGCGGCAGCAGCTCAAGCTGCCGCGCGGTGACGTCGATATACTCGTCCTTTTCTATCGGAGAATAGTTTCCTTTCCGATACATTTCGTACAGCCGAGTTCCGCGCAGAACATGCATTGAATGTATCTTCACCCCGTCCGTCCGGAGCTTGCCGAGCGCCCTCGCCGTTTCGAGCATCATCTCACGGGTCTCACCCGGCAGTCCGTTTATAATATGAACGCAGACGCGGATATTATGCGCCTTTAAAAGCTCATAGCCGCGCAGAAAATCCGCGTAATCATGCCCTCGGTTTATGAGCGCGGCGGTCTTGTCGTGAATAGTCTGCAAGCCCAATTCCACCGTCAGCGGCAAAGAAAATTCACCGAGAATACGCGCCTTTTCCCCGTCAAGGCAATCTGCCCGCGTGGCGACCGAAACCGCGAACGCGCCGAGCCTTTCCGCCTCGCAAAGCAGCTCCCGAAGCCTTTCGGGAGCGCAGTAGGTGTTGGAGTGCAGCCCGTAATACAGCAGAATTTCCGCGCCCGGGCATTTTGCGTGAATACGCGCTTTCTCGGCGGCGAACTGCTCGGCTATCGTGCGTTCGTCGCGCGGCACCCGAGCGCAGAAGATACAGCCGCCGCGCCCTTTGCAGCCGTCGATATTCGGGCAGCTCAGCCCCGTGTCAACGGTCGCCTTGTACACTCTGCCGCCATAGGTCGCTTTATTGTGATAGGCAAGCGTGTGGTAGCGCTTATTATCGTCGGAATACAAAAACGGAGATCTCATATCGTCACCCGTTCAGACGCTCTGCGCCGTATACAGCCTATAATAATCGCCCTTTTTCGCCATAAGCTCGTCGTGCGTTCCCGCCTCGGTAATACCCTTGTTGGAAACGTACATTATCTTGTCGCAGCTTCTGATAGTCGAGAGCCTGTGCGCGATTATAAAGCTGGTTCTGCCCTTTAAAAGGTGGTTCAGACCGTTCTGGAGGTAACGCTCGGTTTTTGCGTCAATCGAGCTTGTCGCCTCGTCAAGCACGAGAATTTTCGGGTCGGAAACTATCGTCCTCGCGAACGCGATAAGCTGCTTCTGCCCCTGCGACAGACCGCCGCCGCGCTCATTGACTATCGTGTTGTAGCCGTCCTTCTGGCTCATTATGTAGTCGTCGATACCGACTATCCTACACGCCGCGCGGCATTCCTCGAGCGTCGCGTCAAGTCTGCCGTATCGGATATTGTCGAGCAGCGTTCCACTGAAAATAAAGCTGTCCTGAAGCATTATGCCCATCTGGGAACGCAGCGACTTCAACGTCATTTTCGAAATGTCGCTCTCGTCGATACGCACCGTGCCGCCGTTGAGATTATAGAAGCGCGATATTAAGTTAACGATAGTCGTCTTTCCCGCGCCCGTAGGTCCGACAAGCGCAATGCTCTGCCCCGCCTTAACGTCGAACGAGAGGTTTTCAAGTATGTTAATGCCAGGTTCATACGCGAACGTAACGTTTTCAAAATGCACGTCGCCGCGTATCTGCGGCATTTCCTCCGCGCCCTCGATATCGTGAACGGACACGGGTTCGTCCATAAGCTCAAAAATGCGCTCCAGATAAGCGACCGCGTTGATGACCGTGTTCATAAGGTTGGACAGGTTCATAAGCGGCTGCCAGAAACGCGCGGTGTAATCGGTCATGGCAAGTATCGTACCGAGCGAGAGCATTCCGCGGAACGCCAGCAGTCCGACCGCGTATATCGCCGCCTGAACGATAATGCTTATCACGTCCGTGGACGGCCACACGAGGTTAGAGTAGCTGACCGCGCGCATCCAGTCATGACGATAAGCCTTTGCCAAGCGGTCGTGTATCTCCTCGTTCTCCTCCTCGCGGACGAACATCTGCGCTATCTTCGCGCCGACGATATTCTCGTGCTGATACGCGGACAGATTTGAGCTTTTGTTTGAGACCGCCTGCCACGCCTTGCGCTGATGATTCTTGATAAACAGCATTACCCCGAAGTATATCGGCAGTCCGCAGAGCGTTACCAGAGCCAACTGCCAGCACACGATAAACATAAACACCGTGATAAACAGCAGATTGAAGATCTCCAGCACAAAATTTATAAGTCCGTTGGTCATTAAGTCCGATATCGAATTTATATAATTTATAATTCTTGTTAATATCTTGCCGTGCGGGCGGCTGTCGTAAAAATCGAACGACAGCAGCTGCATATGCTCGAACAGGTCGCGCCTGATATCGTACACGATATTCTGACCGACCTCGGTCATAAGCTCCGCGCGCTTCTTCGTGAACAGTACGCTTACGATAATGCACATCAGCACTCCCGCGCCGCTCAGCAGCAGCATGGGGATATCATCGCGGCTGTCCATGTAATTATCCACGGCGTTCTTAACGATGATCGGCGACAGCAGTCCGATCACCGCCGCTGCCGTGCTGAGCAGCATTGCCGCGATTATTTTGCCCTTGTATTTCGCCGCGTATTTCAGCGACCGCTTTAAATGCCGTATGTCAAACGGCGTTTCAAGCGTTTCGTCTATGTCGTATTTATTTCTTGCCAAGGTTGTTCACCCCTTTATTTCTGCAATTCATAAACTTCCTTATAATACCCGTTCTGCTTAATAAGCTCTTCATGAGTGCCCTGCTCGAGTATCTTTCCGTTTTTCAGCACGATAATCTTATCCGCGTACATTGCCGTGGAAATTCTCTGCGCAACGATAATTTTCGTGCAGTCGAAGTCAAGGTTTTTCAGCGAGTGCTGAATGTGCTTTTCCGTTTCGAGATCGACCGCCGAGGTCGTGTCGTCGAGGATAAGCACCGCAGGCTTCACCGCAAGCGCTCTCGCCAGAGAGATACGCTGCTTCTGACCACCCGACAAGCCCACGCCACGCTCGCCGACTATCGTATCATAGCCGTCCGAGAGCTTGCGGATAAACCCGTCCGCGTCGGCAAGCCCCGCGACCTTGACCACGTCCTCCTCGGGCATATCCGAATCGCCGTAGCTGATATTTCCGTCTATCGTGTCCGAGAACAGAAACACGTCCTGAGTCGCCACACCGACGTTTCTCCGGAGCTGATCAAGCTTCAGCATACGCACGTCGACCCCGTCAACGCGCACCGAACCCTCGCTCACGTCGTATATCCGCGGGATAAGCTCCGTCAGCAGCGTTTTGCCCGCGCCCGTTTCGCCCATAACGGCGACCGTCTCGCCCGGCTCGACAGTGAAGCTTACGCCGTCGATTATTTTCTCATTCCCGAATTTCAGCGTTACATTGTCAAATTCGACCTTGCCCTTGAAGCGTCCCGGCTTGTCGACCGCGTCCTCGCGCGTCGCTATGCGCGGCTTGCCGTAGTACACCTCGATTATCTTGTTCGCCGAAGCGGTAAATCTCTGCCAGTCGTTGACGATATTTCCGAGCTGACGCATGGGGTTGCTCATCGTCCACACCAGTCCCGAAAACGCTATGTACTCGCCGAACGTCAGCCGCCCGAAGATAACGAACAATCCGCCGCACACCAGCATTACCACCGACAGCGACGAAGCGCACGCTTCGAGGAACGGGAAAAATTTCAGCCACGTGAACGCCGCGTCCTTTGAAGCGTCGCGGAATCCGCGGCTAAGCTCGTCGAAGCGCTCTATCTCGTGATCCTCCCTCGCGAACGCCTTGACCACGCGGTTTCCCGAGATATTCTCCTCCGCCTGCGTGTTCAGGTTCGAGAGCTTTTCGCGCTGCACCTGATATTTCGGCGCGACCTTCTTGCGGAACGCAGCCGTTATCAGCATAATGATCGGCGTTAGCCCCGAAAGGCACAGCGCCATGAGCCAGTCGATACTGAAAAAGAAGATTATCGACGACGTGAAAAGAACCACGCACTCCAGCACCGCGCGGAGTATCCACGCGATCGAGTGGCGCACCATATCCAGGTCGCCCGAAATTCTCGTCATGATATCGCCCGTGCGGTAGCTGTCGTAGAACTTCGCGTCCTGATCCTCGATATTCTTGAACACCACGTTCCTTATCTTATAGATCATCGACTGCGACGAACGCTCGTACATCATTGTACTTCCGTACTCCAACGCGCCGCGCAGCACGGTAAACCCCACCATAGCGATAAGCAGCCCGATAAGGTATCCCGAACGCGTTTCCAGATTTGCGAGCGCGTTGTCGTTGACTATAAACGTGTCCGTTATCTCGCTCGTGATACGCGGCGTTATAGTAAACATCGACTGCGATATTATAGTGAATACCATACCGCAGATATACAACCCGCGAGAGCCTTCCATATTCTTCCAAAGCCATCTTAAAAGGAACATATTAAATCACCTGCCAAAGCCTGAATTGCTTTATCTTTTGGAAATATTACCACAACAAAAACCGAAACTCTACTGAAATAATACTTTTTTCCGATACTATCCTACTTTTTCGATCTTATAATAAAACTTGTACATCTTCTGCACGGAATTCTCCAGAAAATAATAATGCTTGATATACGCTATCGTCATCACCAGAAGCAGCACGGCGAGCAGCAATATCCCGATCTGCCGCGCCGAGAAATACATTATCAGCGACAGCAGAAAAAACACGGCGAACGACATCGTAACTATAAGATGTATCAGCCGCTCGTGCTGATAAAATTCAATGCGCTTCAGCATTTCCGCGCGGAATTTCAGCAGCTCCTCGTCCGAATGTTCAACCGAAAAAAACTGCTCCAGTATTGCCAGATACTCCCTTATCTCTTTCGTCATGTGTCAAATTCCTCCAGTGCCGCCGCGGACTGCTCCCAATCCTCCATTGCCGTTTCCTGCTCGACGCGCAGCCGCTCTATCTCCTCCGAAAGCTCCATTGCCTTCTGATAGTCCGTCAGCGCCGACAGTTCCTCGGCTTTCGCGTTTATCTCCGCGTCCAGCTCCTCAATGCGCTTCTCAAGCCGCGAGACCTTTCCCGCCAGCTTGCGGCGCTCGCTCTCGCGTTCCTTTCGCTGCTTGTAGTCGAGCGCCTGCTCGGACTTCTTCGGCTTTTCGCTGACCGTACTTTCCGCGGCGGTCTGCTGCCGTTCAAGATAATAATCGTAGTTTCCGAGATAGCTTTCCGCGCCGTTTTCCGTGAGCTTGTAAACGCGGTCGGCGAGCTTGTTTATCAGATAACGGTCGTGCGAGATAACGAACAGCGTGCCGTCGTAATTCATCAGCGCGTTCTCCAGAGCCTCGCAGGAGGATATGTCCAGATGATTCGTAGGCTCGTCGAGCAGCAGAAAGTTCGCGCCCGAGAGCATAAGCTTCAATAACGCGACCCTCGCGCGCTCGCCGCCCGAAAGCTCTGAGATGAGCTTGTAGATATCGTCGCCCTTGAACAGAAACGCCGCCAGCGCCGTTCTTACCGCTGTTTCGGTCATTTTCGGGTAGGCGTCCCAGACCTCGTCCAGCGCGGATTTGCTCTCGGTAAGTCCCCGCTGCGCCTGGTCGAAATATCCGACCTGAACGCGCGTTCCGTACCTGAACTCCCCCAAATCGGCGTTATACTGCCCCATAAGCACACGGAACAGCGAGGTCTTTCCGCAGCCGTTCCCGCCTATGAGGAACACGCGCTCGCCCTTTTTAATATCCAAATTCACGCTGCGGAACAGCGTTTTCCCGTCAAACCCCAGCGCTAAATTATTCGCCTGCAATACGTCATTGCCGCAGCCGTCCGCCGCCTTGAACGCGAATTTGATCGCCTCGGGAGCGTCCTCGGGCTTATCTAGAGTTTCCTCCAGACGGTCGATCGACTTCTGTTTACTCGCGATCGTGACGTAGTTGTGCGCCTGATTCCAGCGCTTCTGCTGCTCAATAATGCCCTCTATGCGCTTTATCTCCTTGACCGTGGAATCGTAAACCTTTTGACGGCGCTCGGTATCCTCGGCTTTAAGCTCCAGAAAGCGCGTGTAATTTCCCTTATAATCGCGGATACGGCGGTTTTCAAGCTCGATGGTCCGCGTCGTTACCTTATCCAGAAAATAACGGTCGTGCGAGATGACGATGTACGCGCCGCGATAGTCCCCAAGGAATTTCTCCAGCCACTCCACCGACTGTATGTCCAGATGGTTCGTAGGCTCGTCAAGCAGCAGCAGATCCGCGTCCGAAAGCAGCAGCTTCGCCAGTTGCAGCTTGCTGCGCTGCCCCCCCGACAGCACCTGCGTGTTTAATTTAAGGTCGCCCTCCGAGAACCCGAGCCCGCCCAGAGCGGCGGCGGTGCGGCTTTTATAGGTAAGTCCGCCCTCGCGCTCGAATTTCTCCTGAAGCGCGGTCATTTTCTCGATAGTCGCCGCAGACGTGTCGCCGTAGTCTATCCTGTCGTGAAGCTCGGCTAACTGCATTTCCGTTTCCTCGAGGTTCGAGAATATCGTCAGCGCCTCGTCATAAAGCGTTTTATCGCTGTCCTTGCACGCGAACTGCTCCATAAAACCTATTTTGCAGCTTCCCGCGATATGCACGCTTCCCGCGTCGGGGGTATGCTCACCCTTTAAAAGGCGGAACAGCGTGGTCTTGCCGCTGCCGTTCACTCCGACGAAGCCTATTTTCTCGCCCTCGTACACGTCCAGCGTAACGCCCGAAAACAGCGTTCTGTCCGCGAACGACATTGCAATATCATTCAATCCCAAAAGTAACATTTTCCAACTCCCATAAATAACAAACTGCCGAAAACACCCAAAAGCCCGACCGCGCGGAACGCGATCGGACAAAGTTTTTTCGGCAGTCAAAGCATACGCGGTATTCGATTATTTCTTGTTAAGCTTTTCCGGAGCGTATTTGCTGTTCACAAGATATTCGTCGAGATCCACCTCGTAATTCTGATATGTGATCTCCATCATCGAATCGTAATCGTCGCCCTTGATCGACTTCAACAGACCGGTGCGGTTTTCCTCTATCCACGTTGCCTTTGTCGTGGCATCCTCGCGGACGATAACATACGCCGCGTTCTCGCCCTCGAAAACGGTCGCCTTACCGTCGGCAGCCGCGTTCCAGATGTACTCCGTCACCTTTTCGTCCAGCGAGGAGCTTTCCTTGGAAACGAAAACGTCAACTGCGTCAAGCGACTCCGCCTTTTCGGCGGTTGCCGCGTCCACCGCCTTTTTAACATACTCCTCTTCGGTGAGCTTGTCCACGTTATCCTCCTTGTAGGAGCTTTCTGCGGAAGCCTTTGCGGAATCACGGGCAGCGGCGAGATCGAAGTCGTACTTTACGTCGATAAAGCTCTCGCCGCCGTTCAGACGGTCGGCGTACGCCTTTGCCTTGTCCTTTATCTCCTGCTTCTCCTCGTCCTTTTCAAGCGTCTCGCCCTTGTAGTTTTTGTAATTGAGCGTGAGCATTTTTACCGAAGCGTAATTCTCGGTAATGTACTTGTTAAGCTCCTCGTCGGTAACGGGGATAGTTCCGTCCTTGTCGTAATAATGCAGAAACAGCTTATCGGAAAGCCTGTTCACCCTGCCGATCTCCTTAAGCGACTCAATTCCGATTCCCATGGATTCATAGTACTCGCCCATGGAATCCGCGCCGTAAAGATACTGAACATACATATTGCTCTCGTCCCACGCAGACTGAACCTCCTTGTTCACCTCCGCGATTTCCTCATCGGTGAGACTTATCTCATAGCGCTTGCAAAGCTGCTGAACAGCGACAAAACGGCGCACCTGTCTTAACGTATCTTCCTTTATCCATTCCGGAACGGACTTGCCCTCGACGGTCTGCTCGAAAATATCCACGCTCTCCGTGCTGCTTGCGCTGTCGGCGCTGCTGTCCGAGCTGCTGTTTTCCTCGTCGTATTTGGAATTCGCGTTGCTGAGTGCGTTCTGCTGGAACGACAGATAAACGCCGTTTCTGATACTGATCCCGTCCACGGTCATAAGATATCCGTTATCTCCGCAGCCGCAAAGCGACATTGTAAGTCCGACAGCCAGCGCTCCCGCCGCTATTTTCTTAAAATTAAACTTCATAGTTGACCTCCTGTATTACAATCTTTCGCTGCTGATCATTCTCACGGTCATAAGCGTGTTTTTCTTATCCCAGCGGTTAATGGTATATTCCATCACCTTGTCCGCTTTTACCTCGGTGTTATCGGAAATTATCGCCATCGACGGCGGAATATACTCCACCGTAAGCACATATGTGCCGTTGTTCTCTTTCATATCGGCGATCCTCGGCGCATAGCTCAGAAAGTGCATATTGGCGGGACATTCATAAACATGATTTGTTTCATCATAAACAAATCTGGTATCCGACGCACCCACCGACTGATGAGTGATCGACGCGCTGCTGCCGAATATTTCCTTGCAGGATACGCTCACGTTGTACTCGGGGATACTGTAATTGCCGCGCCCGGTGCTTTTGTACTCCGAAATATCCTTATTTACCAGAATATTCCATATTGCACAGCTCACCTTTGCCGAATTCGATATCTCGCTCTCGTTCTCGAACGGCGCCACATCGTTAGCGACAACGGGCAGCAGAAACCGCGCGAACTCGTTTTTAAGCGAGGTATTGTCCATAATATTATGCACCCCGTCCGAAACGAACCGCACCGTCGAAACTACACCGATACACGCCATTATAACCACGAATATCGCCAGACCGAAGAAAAACTTACTGTACTTGCGCGGGCCCGGCGCGATAGTCACGTCCTCCTCCGGCTCGGTTCCCAGATCGGTTATATCCGTTTCGATATCCGGCTCTGCCTCCGACGACCCGAAAAGCTCGTTTATGATATCCTCGTTATGCTTCTCGCGCGGAGTGATCTCCTTATTTTTTTTAGCCATATTTGTTTTTATCCCCTTATCTGCCCGTTACCGTCGATCAAATACTTATACGATGTAAGCGCCTTTAAGCCCATCGGACCTCTTGCGTGGAGCTTCTGCGTGGAAATGCCTATCTCCGCGCCCAGCCCGAACTCGAACCCGTCCGTAAACCTCGTCGACGCGTTGACATACACCGCCGCCGCGTCAACTCTGCGCTGAAACTTCTGCGCGTTTTCAAGCGACTTTGTCACAATGCACTCGCTGTGACCCGTGCCGAATTTATTGATATGCTCTATCGCCTCGTCGACCGACTTCACGACCTTTGACGACAGCTTGTAATCGAGAAACTCCGTTGCGTAATCGGTATCGTCCGCGAGCTTTTCCACCTTGATATTCTCGGCGGTCTTTTCATCACCGATGACCGCCACTTTGCCCTGCCAGAGCTCGTCCAGCTTCCTGAAGAACTCCTTGGCAACGCTTTCGTGAACAAGAATGCTTTCTATAGCGTTGCAGACCGACGGGCGCTGTGTTTTCGCGTTGTTGACGATATTCACCGCCATATCGAGGTCGGCGCTCTCGTCAACGTAAACGTGACAATTTCCCTCGCCCGTCTGGATAACGGGAACGGTGGCGTTCTCAATGACCGTCCGTATAAGCCGTCCGCTGCCGCGCGGGATAAGCAGATCAATGTATTTGTTCAGCTTCATCATCGCGGCAGCTATCTCGCGTCCTGTGTCCTCAACGAGCTGAATACAGTCCTCGGAAATTCCAAAATTGGCGATAGTTCTGCGCATAAGACCGACCAGATACTTATTTGAATTTATTGCGTCCGAGCCGCCGCGGAGAATAACCGCGCTGCCCGCCTTGAAGCAAAGCGCCGCCGCGTCAACGGTAACGTTGGGGCGGCTCTCGAAGATTATTCCAATAACACCCATCGGCACGCGCTTCTGAACCACGCGCAGCCCGTTCGGAAGCTCTCCGCCGCCGATAACCTCGCCGATAGGATCTGGCAGCGCGACTACCTTGTCAATACCGTCGACCATACCCGCAATGCGCTTCTCGTCAAGCGTCAGACGGTCTATCATCGCCTCGCTCATACCGTTTTTGCGCGCGTTTTCAATATCAAGCTTATTTGCGGCGATTATCTCATTAACATTCTGATTGAGCCGCCGCGCTATCTCGGACAGCGCACGGTTTTTTGCGAGCGTCCCGCAGTCCTCAAGCAGCGGAGCAGCCGACTTTGCCGCCGCGCCGAGTTTTTCAATATATTCCATTTTTTACCTCGTTTAATCGTGTAAAGCCTTGAACCATGTGCAAACCGCGTCGTCGCTCTCGAACAGCTTGTAGAGCAGCTTCGGGTCTTTGTTGCCGATAATTACGGTGTCTATCCCCGCCTCGGTCGCTATCTTCGCAGCTTCGATCTTCGTAAGCATTCCGCCCGTGCCGACCGACGAGCCCGCGCCCTGCGCCATGGTGATTATTTCCGTGGTGATCCTGTCCACCTCGCGGACGAGCTTAGTTCCCGGCTCGGACGGGTCTCCGTCGTACAACCCGTCAACGTCCGTCAGCATGACCAGCAGATCCGCTTCGCAAAGCGTCGCGACGGTCGCGGAAAGCGTGTCGTTCTCGTCAAAATCGAGGTGCTTTATCGATACAACGTCGTTCGCGTTGATTATCGGTATCACGCCCAGCTCGAACAGCTTGTTGAACGTATTTATAACGTTAGTGCGGCGGGTGTCGTTGCTGATAACGTCGCGCGTCAGCAGAAGCTGCGCAACATTGTGATTATAGTTCCCGAACGCGTCCGAATAGAACTTCATAAGCTCCGACTGTCCTATCGCAGCGCAAGCCTGCTTTGACGGAATATCACGTGGCTTCCCCGAAAATCCCCCCTTTGCCGCGCCGACGCACTGAGCGCCGCTTGACACGAAAACAATCTCCCTGCCCGAATTCTTCAGATCCGCAAGCACCTCGACCAGAGCGCGGCTCTTGCGAATATTCAGGCTGCCCGTTTCGGGATAAGCGAGGGTGCTGCTCCCGACCTTAATTACCACACGTTTTTTTTCTGCGAAGCACGGCACAATATATCAGTCCTTTGTTTTAAATTATCAAAATCCACATACATTATATTATAACAAATACGAGCAAAAATTTCAACACATAAAGGAAAAATATCACCAAATTTTTATTAAGCGGACATTTTTTTAAAATGTTAATCAATAAATTTATGAAAAATACATAAAAAACCACTTGATTTTTGTAAAATATTATGTTATACTAAAATGTACAAAAAAGTTTTTGAGGAGTGAAAATTTGGATAATATATGTGAGCAGCTTGTCGCCAAAAACCGCACAAGCGCCGATATTGCCAAGATAATCGGCATTATGGTCGGGTCAGTACTGCTGGCGTCGGTGTTTATGTTTTTCGCGATCGCGCTGGGATTTACGTTTCTTATAATACTTGCCGTGGGCATTCTCGCGCTGGGGATTTGGCTGCTGAGCGGCGTTAACGTTGAATACGAGTACATCATCACCAACAACGAAATGGATATTGATAAGATAATCGGCAGACGCAAGCGCAAGCGCATGATAACCGTTGATATCTCCAAGGCGACGGATTTCGGCGAATTCCCGAGCAAGGAAGATATCGACGCGGACGCCACCGTTCATGCAACGACGGGAACAGAAAAAGACGCGCACTATTTAATGGTTGAACACGACGGCTACGGCACGGTGAAAGTGATTTTCAACCCGAACGAACGAACGAGGGAGGCAATCGTGCAGGAGCTGCCCAACGCTCTTCGCGCGAGAATAAAACACAATGTCAAGTAATTTGTTTATTCGCACGGGAACGGCGATTGTTGAGATCGACAGAATTCGCAACAGTTGTAAAAACAAACGTTTTCTTTCAAATTATTTTTCTGCTGACGAGATCAGATTTTTTGTTTCGCGCAAGCTGTCGACCGCGCTTATCGCGGAGAATTACTGCGTAAAGATCGCCGTCGCAAAGGCGATCGGTACGGGTATGCGCGTTATACGGGCGCAGGATATCACGGTGCTGCGCGACCGCCTGGGGTGTCCGTTCATCATCACGGAGGGCTATGCGAAAATGCTTGAGCAGCGCGAAGGATATGTGTTCAACGTTTCCGTTGACCACTGCCGCGATTACGCCACGGCGAGCGTTATTATCAACAAATAAGGCACTCCGCCTGCAAACCGCAGGCGGAAAGTTTTTGTAAAAATCCGGGAGGTGAACGTATGAAGCGGCTTGTGGTCTGCATGGCGGCGCACGTCGACGCGGGAAAAACCACGCTGTCGGAGGCGCTGCTGTTCCGTGCGGGAGAGATTCGGCGGCTCGGGCGGGTAGACAACGGCGACGCGTTTCTGGATAACGATCCGCTGGAACGTTCGCGTGGGATAACTATTTTCTCAAAGCAGGCAATTTTGAGAATCAACAATACCGAAATAACGCTGCTTGACACCCCCGGACACGTTGACTTTTCGGCGGAAGCGGAACGCGCGTTCACCGTACCCGACTGCGCGATCCTTGTTATAAGCGGAACGGACGGCGTTCAAAGCCACACTCATACGCTCTGGGAGCTTCTGGGACGGTTTGGGATACCGACATTCGTGTTCGTTAACAAAATGGACATTTCGCATAAATCAAAAGCGGAGATTTTAGAGGATCTGCACAAGCTGGACAAGCGTTTCGCGGACTTGTCGGGGAATATCGGCGAAGTCTGCGCAGAGTTTGACGAGGACTGTATGAACGCGCTTCTGGAGCGGAACGAGGTGCCGTCGGAGCTTATTGCGGCAGCAATCTCGCGCAGAAGCGTTTTCCCGGTGTGCTTCGGCGCGGCACTGCGCTCGGAGGGCGTGGATGCGCTTCTGGAGCTGCTGGAGCGTTACGCCGAGCCGCGCGGGCGTTATGACGGCTTCGCCGCGCTGGTGTACAAGATCACCTCGGACGAAAACGGAGCGCGGCTCACACACATGAAGATCAACGGCGACGAACTGAAAAACCGTGCCGTTATCGCGGAAACGGGCGAAAAGGTCACGCAGATACGCGTGTACAACGGCGCAAAATTCACCGCCGTTGAGGGTGCCGAAGCGGGGCAGCTTGTCGCCGTAACGGGGCTTTCGGGAACGTTTGCGGGACAGGCGCTCGGCGCTCAGACAACCTCCGCCGCGCCTATGATAGAGCCGGTTCTCAGCTATAAAATCGAGTTGCCGCCCGAAGCAGATGTTCAGCAGATACTTCCGAAACTGAAAAAACTCGAGGAGGAAGATCCGCAATTGCGGTTTTCATGGTCCGAGCAGCTTCGTGAAATTCATGTATCCGTTATGGGCGAGGTGCAGCTTGAAATACTCCAAAACGTGATAGCGGAGCGGTTCGGGCTGTCCGTGACGTTCGGTGAGGGCAGTATCGCTTATCGCGAAACGATCGCCGAAAAGGTCGAGGGCGTGGGACATTACGAGCCGCTGCGGCATTACGCGGAGGTTCACGTTCTCATCGAGCCGCTGCCGCGCGGGAGCGGCGTTGTGTTCGCGCGCGACTGCCGCGATCTCGACGAGAACTGGCAGCGGCTGGCGCTGTCAAATCTGCGGGAGCGGCGGCATCTTGGCGTACTGACGGGTTCGCCGATAACGGACGTAAAGATAACGCTTTCGGCGGGACGCGCTCACCTGAAGCACACCGAGGGCGGAGATTTCCGTCAAGCCGCATGGAGAGCGGTGCGGCAGGGTTTGGCAAGCGCCAAGTCGGTGCTGCTCGAGCCGTTCTGTCGGTTTCGGCTGGAAATACCGGTCGCGAGCATCGGACGTGCAATGACCGACTTACAGCAAATGGGCGCGGAATTCGCTCAACCAAGCAGTGCGAGAGAGCTTTCGGTGATTGAGGGCAAATGCCCGGTCTCGGAAATGCGAAGCTATCAGAAAGACGTGATCGGTTATACGCACGGCACGGGGCGGCTCTCCGTCATGTTTGACGGCTACTGTCCCTGTCACAATGCGCAGGAAGTTATCGGGAAAATCGGTTATAATTTCGAGAACGACGTGGAGAATTCCGCGGACAGCGTGTTCTGCTCACACGGTGCGGGGTATCTTGTCAAATGGAATGAAGTGCCGTCAAAAATGCACATTCCGAGCGTATTATGCAAAAGAACTCACGAATCCGTAACGCAGACGGAAATAAGCTCCTACAAGCAACGACTTGCTACGGATAAGGAGCTTATGGAGATATTCGAGCGTACCTACGGCAAAATAAAGCGTAACGACCGCACCGCAATGCGCCGCGACAAAACGATCGAGAAAACCCCGAAACTGCCGCCGCCCAAGCGCGGACCGGAATTTCTGCTCGTCGACGGCTACAATATAATCTTCTCCTGGGAAGATCTGGCAAAAACTGCCAAGGACAATCTCGACCTCGCGCGCTCACAGCTTATCAACATAATGTGCAACTATCAGGGATTTAAAAACTGCAATCTGATATTGGTTTTCGACGCGTACAAGGTCAAGAGCGACCGCGAGGTGGAAAATTATGGGAACGTATCGGTCGTATATACGCGCGAAGCCGAAACCGCAGATATGTACATTGAAAAGACCGCGCACAAGCTCTCCGTCGAGAACCGCGTCCGCGTGGCGACCTCGGACGGTACAGAGCAGCTGATAATCCTCGGAGCGGGCGCTGTCCGTGTTTCGGCAAGGGAGTTTAAAATGGAGGTCGACGAGGTGGAAAAGACTATCCGCGATATATTGGACAATATGCATTTAAAATGAGGTTTATATGGAGATAGAACCAATTGCGTTCATCAGGAACGACTTCAAGGAAAAATTCGGGGTTCCGCGGCAAAGCGGACTTGTGAACCTGCCGTCACGGATAGTTCTTGAACCGAAATTCCGCGACGAAAACGCGCTGCGCGGTCTGGAGGATTTTACGCATATCTGGCTTATCTGGGGCTTTTCCGAAGTGAAAACGCGCGGCTTCTCCCCTACCGTGCGCCCTCCCAGGCTCGGCGGAAATGTTCGTAAGGGCGTGTTCGCGACGCGCTCGCCATTTCGTCCGAATTCGCTTGGGCTTAGCGTGGTAAAGCTCGAAAGTATTGACGGCTTCACGCTTACGGTCACGGGCGCGGACATTATGAACGATACGCCGATCTACGACATCAAGCCGTATCTCCCCTACGCCGACAGCGTTCCGGACGCGTCAAACGGGTGGTCGTTATCGGAGCGCGGCGGACTGCTTGAAGTTAAATTCGCGGACGATCTATTGGAAATTATTCCCAAGAAGAAGCGGCAAGGGCTGATCGAAGCTTTAGCGCAGGACCCGCGCCCGCAGTATCAGAATTCCGCGGAAAGGCGCTACACAATGGCTTTCGGGGAGTGGCAGATCAGCTTCACGGTAAACGGTGATAAGCTGACGGTCGTCGGGGTCACAAAATAAAAACCGCAGTACAAAAATGGACTGCGGTTGATTTTATTACACAAAATCAATTGTTCGCGTGAATTTTATCGTAATTCACCAACTCGTTCAACAGCTCGGGAACCTTTGTCGGCGCGTCCTCGTCGGAGAACTGACAGGTACCGACCGCCATATGTCCGCCGCCGCCGTACTTCAGCATGGTAGAGCCGACGTTGACGTGAGAGGTGCGGTTAAGTATCGAATAGCCGACAGCGCAGGAACAGCCTTTGCCGCCCTTGCCGTCAACGATCCAACAGGAGAGATTCTGCTCGGGATACAGCGAATAGATGAGGAAACGGTTGCCCGTGTAAATGGGATTTACGCCGCGCAGATCGGTGATGATAACGTCGCCCTCAACGCGCGTGTACTTATGTACCATATCCTTGAAAAGCTCGGTCTGCTCGTTATAAAGCTTGATACGCTCCTGAATGTCGGGCATTGCGAGAATTTCATCGGTGCTCATATACGCGCAGCAGCGAAGCAGCTTTTCCATTAACTGGTAATTACTTATCGTAAAGTTGCGGAAACGTCCCAGACCGGTACGCGGATCCATCAGAAATCCCACCAAAATCCAGCCCTCGGGGTTGAGAATCTCGTCGCGGGTAAGGTTTCCGCTGTCCACCTTGTCGACCGCGACCATAAGGTCATCGAAATTCGGAAAGCGCTCCTTACCGCCGTAATATTCGTAAATAATACGCGCACAGCTTGGCGTAATGCGGCTTTCGCCCTTATACTTGCCCTTGTAACGGTTGCGCTCCTCCTCGCTGGAGTGGTGATCGAACCACAGTCCGCAGCCTTCAACAAACGGGACGTTAGCCAGACAGTCGTTTTCGGTCACGGGAACCAGACCGTCCTGGAGATCCTTGGGGTGCGCAAATGTCCAGCTGTCAACAACACCCGCGCAGAGCAGCAGCGCTCCGCAAGCCAATCCGTCAAAATCCGAACGCGTTATCAATCGCATAGCCATAAGAATTCCTCTCCCTATGAATAATCTATTTATTTAATTATAACATTTTCTCCGCTGAAAATCAACACCTTTTTCAAATTTTTGTTAAATATTTCGCGGAAATATTTTTCACGGATAACAATGTTCGTTTTTACGGTTTTATGCGCTTGCTCAGCACGATAAAGCGGAGCCTTGCTTTTCCGATAAGACCGAGCTTTTTGTCAGCGGCGTAAAATACGCTTTCGAGCAGCCGGCCGAGGCTCGCCTTTTCGGCGTCGGTAAGCTCGCGTTTGCCGAACGCCACAAGCTCTATCAGCTCTCCGCGCTTGGCGATATTGCAGCCGATAGCCTTGCCCGAGCGCCTGAAGAAGTCCGCTGTCAGCTCGCCACCGTTCGGGGTGAGCTTGCATAGCTTCAGCACCGCCAGCAGCCTTGCGTATACGTTTTGAGAATTATCCTCACTATAATAGCGTTTGAGCGTCTTTTTCGCGTCGCGGTCAAATTTCCTTATTCTGTAAATTATGAACACGATAAGCGCGGCAGCCGCCAGAATTCCCAGAACCACCAACACATAAGGCAGAACGTTTACCTTTTCGCCCTCGGCAAGACCGCCGCTGCTCGGGTCGCGCAGACCTTCTCCCGATTCGTCGGAGGAAACGGTCGACGATGATATTTCGGAGCTTTCATCGGACGACTCGGAGGAGCTTGCCGACGCCGACGAGGACTCGGGGCGCGAGGTCGGTCTGCCGTTGATAGCCGCGTCCACGCTGGAGGAGCTTGTCGGGTCGAACGTTACCCAGCCTATGCCCTCGAGGTAGACCTCGCACCACGCATGGAGATTCTTGGAACGCAGCACCTGCGGAGCGCCGTCGTTGGGGCGTGCCACAAAGCCCGTGCAGTAGCGCGCGGGAAAATCCAGGCAGCGCATTATCAAAGTCATTGAGCTGGCAAAAAGCGCGCAGTGACCGCTCTTGGTATCGTTGAGGAAACTCATAACGGGATCGTTACGGTCAACGGGCGCGTTCAGCGAATATTCGTAGTTATCGCGCAGATAGTCCGCGACCATAACGGCTGTTCGATATGTTTCCTCCGCAGTTTTGTATCCGTGAATGTAATTAGTCTGATTCTCAGCCCAAAAACCTTCTCCAAATACTTCATCAATATAATTGATCAGACCGTCTATTTCGTGCGGAATACCCGTATAGGTGTCGTGCACATATTCCCTGTAACGCTTGTAATAATCCTCGGTGTAATACAGCGAATCCAGGCTCGAAAGATAGTAAAAATTTTCACTTTTGTCCAGAGCCGCGGCAAAAGCCTCTTCCGCCATAGCGGTGGAGCTGTTGTCGTCAACTCCCTCAAAAAAATATGTATACGCTCTGCCTGACATCGAGCCGGGCTTGGACAAGCCCTTGACCGTGCGTATCGCGTAGTCGCCGTGTATTGTGTAATCCGCAACGGCTGCCGTGCCTGAAAGCCCGTCCCCGATCGCTGCGGCGAAATCGTCATAGATATTGGTGTACGCGGGCAGGAACACCACCGGCGTATCGCAGAGGTAGTCAATGCTTATCTGCGCGCCGTCAATTATCTGCTCATCGTACATCATCGTCAGAGCTTCTGCCGGTCGAAATCCCGCACGAAGCTCGCTCCAGCCCTCCGGCTCGCCGTCCACGGGCGAGCTCCAGCGCTCTTTTCCGTCGAAGTCGATACCGATATCTCCGCGAAGATATATCGGCATTGTGCCGTCATTCTTAACGCGGAGAACCTCCTGCTCACCCGTTCCCGGCGAGGTTATCGACAAGCCCGCGCCCTGCGTGAACGACCTGCGGTTCGGCGTGGAAAAGTATTTCGACATAGGTCCGCTGCTGAACGGCGAGGAGAACGGCGAATTGCTGCCTACCTCCTTGATAAGCTCGTAAAATTCGGTATAATTTATGCCGCGCACATCGCCGAATATCGCGTTGACCGTAAGCCCCGCCGCGAGGAAAAGCGACATACAGCACACCGCCAGCGAAAAGTATTTGGAGCTGTACGCGTTGCGCAGACCGACGCGCTTCATGAACGCACTGTTGGAGGTTCGCACATCAAAGATATGTTCGTTCTTGTTGACGACCTTATGATAGGAATGTGTGAAGCCGTGCCGTATCGCCAGACCGTCCCTGTGCGACACGGTCAGCGCCGCCGCTCCCACATACAGCGCCGCCGCGAAAACGAACCAGATGTTGAACAGCATGCGCTCGGCGATCATTCGCGGCGCCCACATCGCCAGAAATACAATAAGCATCGGCAAAATATGCGGTCTTCTGAACATAGTCGCCGCCGCGAGCAGCGAAAAAAGGGCGCAAAGAATTATCACGCCGAACATTATCTCGCCGCCGTAATTCGGGTTTATGAAGTTCTCGCCGTTATTGACGAGCAGATTTTTATGCGATATCAGCTCCTGAGTTTTCACCAGTCTGCCGTCAACCTGCAATATCATCGCGTCAACGAAATACGACAGCTTCAGCCAGAACGCGTCGAAGTTCTGCCAGATGATAAGTCCCGCAGCCAGCGCCATTATCGGTATAGCGACACGCTTCTTCACGAACAGAAACAGCACGGAAAACGCCGCCGTAAAGCCGAAACACGCCCACCCCGCAGCCGCCGTGTCTATCGGCATATCGAAGTTGTTAAGCACGAACATCATCGAGCAAACGCTCAGCGCGCAGCAAAAAAGCACCCTTGCCGCAAGCAGCAGAGCCGTTTTCGGCGCTTTCTCGTAGTAGCGGTCAAAAACCAGCGCGACCTCGCGCTTCTTCTTGCCCCGCCCCTGACGCGTGACAACGGCGGTGTCGCCGCTGTCAAAGTCGGGTTCGGGGATATCCTCCGTCTTGCCGCCGATAACGATCTTCTGCTCGTTTACAAGATCCTGTCCCAAAAAGTTGATTTCTGTTGTCTCGTTTCTTTTTTCTTTTCCCATATTTTCCCAAACTCATTCCGAAATTTTAACTGAAAATGTGTATTCCATGCTTTTTCAGCGAATCGTTTACATACGCGTAGCGCATATTTTCCCATTGATTGTAGTCCTTAAAACCGTTAAGCTGAACGTTGCCCTTTATCTGTACGACGCTCACAGCGCACTTTGCGGCGGAATCGTTCCACAGATTGTTCAGCCCCTTGTGAACGGCGCGTATCGGCGCTATTTCACCCGCGGGCGCGTCCTTGGGGCAGATGATCCTGGTCAGCGGCGGTTCGTCGGATGCGGGAGTTTTCACCTCTGCGCTTCTCAGGCAGCCCTCAAGCGCCGAAGCCTCGGAGCAGTCTGCCTCAAACAGCTTGCAGAATTCCTCGAAGCTGCTGCCGAAAAATCCCGAAAAACAGCTTTCCGTAATGCTCACCAGCTCGCGCGGAAAATGCAGGGGATCATCGCTGACATTCATAAGCCCCGAGCGCTTGAACGCCATCATCCGCGTACTCTCGGGCAGCTCGTCAACCATTTTGTCGAGCTTGGTGCGGATCGTCGGGTCGGTTATGTCGAACGCCTCTGTCACGCCGAAGCCTTCATACTGCGTTTCACCAAACAAGATATTCTCGCGGTTGACGGAGATCTGCTCGAACATATCCGATTTTTTCAGCAAGGCTTCCTTGCAATATTTGTCTAACGTCCCGTAAAGTTCCTCGTAAAATTCCCGCAGCACGCTTAACGTAAGCTCGGTCTTCCTGTACTCGCCGTATTCCTCAAGCCACGAAATGTAATCACCCGCAGCCCTCGCCGCCAGAAATCCCGGAGAATTCTTTACCTTTTTATAGGATGTGTTGACCATTCTGATCTCGCGCGCCATTGTTTCCTCAATATCGCTCTCCTCGTCCTTGATCTTGGCGATCGCCACGCGCAGCTCGGAAAGACATTTCTTGGCAACCTCGACGGCGTAAAACGGACCCTTGTCGTAATTGTTCATTGCCTCGTTGCAAACAGAAGTTACGGCGTTTATGATATCGGGCTTCACGATCTCCGCGCCTTTTTTGCACAGCTCCGCAAAGCGCTCCACCTTTTCATCGACATAGCGTTTTGAAGCCTCGCTGCCGTTTTTGAGCGACTTTATTCCGAACAGCGGATTGCGCCGCTCGTCAAACTCAAACTGCGGTATCTCACCTGCCTTTTCAGCGAGGAACTCCGCGTTCGGAGCAAGCCTTGAAATGATCTTGCCCATTTCCAAAGGCTGGATGCTGTTCTTGCGGAGCGTTCTGTTGAACGACATAAACAGCCTTAACGTAAGGTACGACATAATTCTCCCGAGCGGTATCTCGTTTACCGCCGCATCGTAAGCAAGATAGCGGAACGCGTGAGAGCCGTCCTTGCCGAGCATATTGTAGGACATTATTTTGTCAGCGTCGTCGTCGCGCGCGTAGAGCGTTTCGCACTCGGACATTATTTTCAGCGCGGCATTTTCTAGCGTCGCCTCGTAGGTTTTCTCGGCGGATGCAATGTAACACGCAGAATACGGCGGTCTTTCGGAATTTATCGCAAACGAATCGGTATATTTCTGGGAAAAATTGTTCTTGCGGCATTGGAATTTATCCAGCTCGCCCTTGGTGACTATTGTGTTTGCGTAGCTGTTGGCTAGATCGCGGCTGTCCATTTTCATAAGCTGCGCGGTATCTCCCGCGAACATATATGTTATCACTTTAGCGGGATACTTTGCCGTATCGAAAAGCGCGGTCAGAATATACCCCAGATCGATCATCATGCCGCCGAAAAACGCGTCGCCCATATTTCCGATGACCACCACGTCCAGCGGCGCGGTGCTGTTTGAGAACGCCGAAATAGCCTCGCCAAAAATTTTCAGAAACTCATTAAAATAATGAAACAGCGCGACTCTCCCGCACTGCCGCTTCTGCAAGCCGTACACGGGCTTTGCGGGCGTATAATTTTTCAGACCCGTGTCAAACCACGAAAGCGCCGTTTCGGGCAGACGCTCGGGCGCGTTGAGGTATTTGTATATCGCATCGTCGGGAACTATCGCCAGACGCTCGTCCGCGCCAAGCGTACTCCCGCAGAACTCCGCCGCGTCAAGCAGCTTATCCTCCCCTATTGCCAGAAAGCGCAGCCTGCTTTTATCCGTGCTGTATCGATTCTCGGCGAGGTGCTTGCAGCGCATAAGGCAATCCACGCCGTTCTTTCCCACTCCCAAGGCATACAGTCTTTTGGTGCCGAACTCGGTCTTTTTTCCGCCGTAAAGCTTCATTATACGGTCGGGTTTCAGCATATCGATTTGCTTTCCCGTTTCCACAAAACCACTCCCCCACAGTCAGTTTTAGGTTTATAACTGCATAGTTTGTTTTTTTCTTTGTTGCCGACAAAACACATTATAGTAATATTATACAATAAAATCATTGAAAAGTCAACACAATTTGCTCTTTTTATGAGGATATTTTTTGGTAATTTTATTTTGTGGCACTGGAATTGCAAATTATTGTTTATCATTGTGACGCTGCGCTGGGCTTGTTAGATTTTTATGCTG
>CAYWIP010000033.1:0-26869 GCA_964458395.1 uncultured Ruminococcus sp. | reverse complement strand
GCAGAAACGCCGTGATGATAACGCCGTCCATTCCGATAAACCGCCCGAACGGGTCAAGAAAACCCGTGATATGGTTCAGCAGCGTATCGCCGCCGGCCGTAATATTGGCGAGAAGCCATATCGCCAGCCCCGCGGGAGCCGCTACCGCCGCCGCTCTGCCCAGCACGAATATCGTCCGGTCAAGCAGCGAGCGCACCAATATCTTGCCTATCTGCGGCTTTCGGAACGGCGGAAGCTCCAGCGTGAACGAGGACGGCTCACCCTTTAAAATAGTCGCTGAGAGTATCCTCGACACCAGAAACGTCATCCCAATACCGAGAATTATCACGCCTGTCAGCGCAGCTGCCGAAAGTAAGCTCCCCGCAAAGCCGATAGCTCCGCCCACAAAGAACAACGAAATTATCGTTAATATCATGGGGAAACGTCCGTTACACGGCACAAATACGTTCGTCAGCATTGCAATAAGGCGCTCGCGCCTGCTGTCGATTATCCGGCAGCCCACTATGCCCGCGGCGTTGCAGCCGAAGCCCATACACATAGTAAGCGCTTGCTTTCCGCAAGCCTTGCACTTACAGAACGGCTTATCGAGGTTATAGGCGACGCGCGGAAGATATCCCAGATCCTCGAGCAGCGTGAACAAGGGAAAAAATATCGCCATAGGCGGCAGCATTACGGCTACTACCCACGCGAGAACGCGGTAAGCGCCGTCGACGAGCAGACCGTTCAGCCATTCGGGAGCGTTCAGGGCGGTGAGCAGCTCGCCCAGCCTGTCGCCAAGCCAAAAGAGAGCGGTGCTGAGCAGTTCGCTCGGGTAGTTCGCGCCGACTATCGTTATCCAGAAAACGAGCATAAGCATAAGCAGCATTATCGGGAAACCGAAAACGCGGCTTGTGAGTATCCTGTCCGCACGGGAAAGCTTTGCGCCCGTACAGCCGGAGTCTGCGACACATTCGCCGCAGACCTCCTCGGCGTTCAGCAGAATACAAGAAACTATCCTGTCCTTAAAGCAGTCGGAGGTTATTCCGTTCTCGGCGAGGAGCGTCCGCGCGCGCTCGACGGCTTCGGAAATTTCCGCGATCTCGTTTAAATTTTTCCCGAAATACTTTTCGATCTCGGCGACAAGCGAACTGTCGTTGTCGATAAGCCGCAGCGCCAGCCAGCGCGGAGGGATAACGCCGCCGAGGTGCTTTTGCAGAACAGGCTCGACTATCGAAACGGCTTGCTCGACAGGCTTTATGTAACGCAGCTTACGCGGGCTGGGAGTTATCCTGCCGCCGCATAATTCGTCAAGCTTGTCGGTGAGCTTTTTCAGCGACGATTTTTTATGCGCGGACGTTCCCACGACGGGCACGCCGAGTTCCTTTTCCAGCTTGGCGAGGTCTATCCTGATATTTCGGCGCTTTGCTTCGTCAAGGAGATTAACGCAGACGAGCGTTCTCGGACATATCTCCATAACCTGTAAAGCAAGGTTAAGGCTGCGCTCCAGACAGGTCGCGTCGCAGACGACCACCGCCGCGTCGGGTTCGCCGAAGCAGATGAAGTTCCGCGCGACCTCCTCCTCGGCGGAGTGCGCAAGCAGCGAGTATGTCCCCGGGATATCCACGAGAACATACGAAAACGCTTCTCCTCTGCACTCTCCCTGCGCAATGGAAACGGTTTTCCCGGGCCAGTTTCCCGTGTGCTGGTGAAGCCCCGTCAGCCCGTTGAACACGGTACTCTTGCCGACGTTGGGATTGCCCGCAATGGCGATGACCCGCTCGTCCGGGCTTGACCTCTCGACTTTGATATCCGAGGACAGCACTCCGCTGCCCGTAGATTTTGCGGTAAGTCCCATTTAAATCCCCCTCACTATAACGCCTTGGCTGTCGCAGGCGCGGATAGCGATCACCGCGCCGCAGATAAGATACGCGCTCGGGTCGCCCATGGGACTTCTCCCCACGCACTCGACGACCGTTCCGCAACACAAGCCTATGTCCAGCAGCCTCCGCCGCATTGAGCCGTGTATCATAAGCCGCTCGACAACGGCGTTTTCTCCGACCTTTATATCACACAAACGCTTGATATCGCTCATACCCTCACCTCATATATATTTTCGCGTTACGGCATTATATGCTTTCAGCGGCGAATCGGTGAAAACGGATAAGCCTTTTATCGGGCGCTTGCTCATAAAATATTTTTTGAAAACCCCCTTGAATTCCCGCTTTTTTTGTGATATACTGTATTGGTGCGTTTAATTAAGTAAATTGAGTCAACAGCACAGCGCTTTCGGCAGCCTTTAGGAGTGCAGCCGAAAAGCTTCTTGACAACAAACAAAACACGCGGCAAGGGCTCTAAACTAAGAGCAACAAACAAAACGCCCAGTAAGGGCTCTAAGCCAATCAGCGACAAACAGTCGTAGCAGCGGCAAAAGTCGCAAGCGATGAGTATTGCCGTAGTGGAGCGAGCGCAGCGAGTGGAACGGAGGCAATGCTCATCGGCTAGTGAGCGCGAAGCGAACGGTGCGAGCTTTTGCCTTTGAGATAGGAGTATTTTATGGGAAAGACCGCTCTTCGGGATATGACCTCGGGGTCGCCTATGAAGCTGATATTGGGATTTATGCTGCCGCTGCTTCTGGGAATGTTGTTTCAGCAGCTTTACAATATGGTGGACACTATAATAGTCGGGCGCTTTCTCGGCGTTGACGCTCTGGCGGGAGTAGGCTCGACGGGTTCCATAAACTTTCTGGTGATAGGCTTTGTGCTGGGAGTGTGTACCGGCTTCGCTATTCCCGTAGCGCAGAAATTCGGCTCTAAGGACTATGACGGTCTGCGGAAGTTCGTCGGCAATACGATATGGGTTTCGGTGTTCTTCGCGGCGCTGCTCACCGTCGCGACCTGTCTGCTGTGCGCGAAGATACTGGAGTGGATGCACACTCCCGCCGACGTTTTTTCGGAGGCACACGACTATATTTTCGTGATATTCCTCGGAATACCCGTGACATTCCTGTACAATATATTGTCGGGCTTTATCCGTTCGCTCGGCGACTCGAAAACTCCCGTAATCTTTCTGGTGATCTCCAGCCTGCTGAACGTCGCGCTCGACCTGTTTATGATAGTGGTTCTGAAAATGGGAGTCGCGGGCGCGGGCTGGGCAACGGTTATCTCGCAGCTCGTTTCGGGCGTTCTGTGTCTGGGATTTATCATTAAAAAATTTGATATCCTCCACCTGTCGGGCGGCGACCTCAAGCCGAATTTTTATTATATAGGCAGACTGTGCGGAATAGGTCTGCCTATGGGGCTGCAGTATTCAATAACGGCGATAGGAACGATACTGATACAGTCTGCGGTCAACTCGCTCGGCTCGTCGTGCATGGCGGCGGTAACGGCGGGCAGCAAGGTCAGCCAGCTTATGTGCTGTCCGATAGACGCAATGGGCAGCACCATGGCGACCTACGGCGGACAGAATATCGGCGCGGGAAGGCTTGACCGCGTCAAAAAGGGCTTGGGAAGCTGCTCTATCCTCGGAATAGGCTGGGGGCTTATCGGGCTGGGGATAGTTCTGCTGTTTGGCGAAAATCTTATAATGATGTTTATGGACAAGGAAAACGCCGCCTCAGCCGAGGAAATAGAAACGATTATTCGGCTCGGACGGCAGTTTCTGATAACAAACGCGGCGTTCTACGTTCCGCTTGCGTTCGTGAATATCGTGCGCTTTCTCATTCAGGGAATGGGCTTTTCGCAGATAGCGCTGTTCGCGGGAGTGTTCGAGCTTTTCGCGAGGGGATTTGTAGCGCTTCAGACCGTGCCGATGATAGGCTTTACGGGAGTGTGCTTCGCAAATCCGACGGCATGGATTCTCGCGGATATGTTCCTTTTCCCCGCGTACTTTATGTGCTGCAGGTATTTCAAACGACATTCCGGACAATAAGGAGGATAACAATGAAAAAGTTTATAGCGATCTGCGCCGCGGCAATGCTGCTGTTGAGCGGCTGCGCGGGAAACAACAACGGCATATCTGACAATTCGCCGTCGGTCGGCGGCAGTATTCCGTCCGTGTCCGACGGAAACGGCGCTGACATATCGGACGTTTCCGATATGTCAACCATGGAGTTCGTCCGTGAAATGGGCTTCGGGATAAATCTCGGCAACACTCTCGAATCCTGCGGCGACTGGATACATTCAACGGAGGTCTCGGCGTATGAAACCGCATGGGGCAGCCCCGTGATAACTCAGGAGGCTATCCGCGGCTACGCGGACGCGGGCTTCGGAGTGCTGAGGATCCCCGTCGCGTGGTCTAATCTGATGAGCGGCGACGGCAGCTACACGATAAGCCCGAAATATATCGAGCGCGTCCGCGAGGTAGTCGGCTGGACGCTGGACGCGGGAATGCTCGCGATAATCAATATCCACTACGACAGCGGCTGGGTGAATGTTTTCCCCGAAAACGAGGAGGAAAATATGAAGCGCTTTACGGCAATGTGGACGCAGATCGCCGAAGCGTTCAACGATTTTGACGAGCGGCTTATGTTCGAGTCGCAGAACGAGGAGCTTGGCTGGGATTCGCTCTGGAACAGGTGGAGCGGCACGAACGGCGAGGAAAAGCGCGCTTCATACGAGCTTGTGAATAAAGTAAATCAGGCATTCGTCGACGTGGTGCGGGGAACGGGTGAAAACAATTCCCGCCGTCACCTGCTGATATCGGGGTATAATACCGACGTTGAGCTTACCTGTGACGAGCTGTTTAAAATGCCCGACGACCCCGCAGGCAGACTCGCGGTATCGGTTCATTATTATGACCCGTCCACGCTCACCATTCTCGAGGAGGACGCGGATTGGGGCAAGGCAAAGACGACGTGGGACAGCGCGGATATCGCCGGGCTTGAGCGCAAGGTACAGCTTCTGAAAACGCGCTTTATCGACAACGGGATACCTGTCATAGTAGGCGAGTACGGGTGCTTCGGCAAGAATAAATCGCGTGATGTTATAGAGAACTATCTGCTGGACGTTTCCTCAAAGATGTACGGTATCGGCGCGTGTCCGATACTGTGGGACACCTGCAACGACGAGTACGACCGAAACGCGAACGCGTTCCGCCGCCCCGAGTTTATTGAAAAGCTTCTCAAGCCCGTTAAATAAAAAGCAGCCGTCCGAGGTTTCTTTCCTCGGACGGCATTTTGTTAGAACCTGTCTTCACAAGAAATGCATACGGATTTTCGAGCATAATTTTGTCGAAGACAAGGAAAAACGACGCAGGCGTACTTTATGTACGCCAAGGAGTTTTGACGTAGTATTCGACAAAATTTGCCGAAAAGACATATGCAGAGATTGTGAAGACAGGTTCTTAATTCCACCCGTACTCGTCAACGTTTCCGAACAGCTTCGCGACGTTCGCGCGAAGTCCCGCATTTTCGGGCTTTTCGAGACGCGCGTCGGTGCGGAGGATATCCCCGGCGAGCTTGTCTATCTCGTCAAGCTGAGCCGCGTCGTCCGCGAGATCGGCAACGCGCATGGGCGGCAGACCGCTCTGCTCGCGCCCGAAGAAGTTGCCCGGTCCGCGTAATTGCAGATCTATATCCGCGATCTTGTAGCCGTCCGTGGTGTCGACCATTGCCTTTGTGCGCGCGCGTGTGTACTCGGACTTGCTGTCGGTCATCAGTATGCAGAAGCTCTCCGCCGAGCCGCGCCCGACGCGTCCGCGAAGCTGATGAAGCTGCGACAGCCCGAACTGCTCCGCGTTCTCGATAAGCATAACCACCGCGTTCGGCACATCTATCCCCACCTCGATTACGGTCGTGGATATCAGCAGCTTGAGCTTGTTGTCGCGGAAGTCGTTCATCACCGCGTCCTTGTCCGCCTGCTTCATCTTGCCGTAGAGCAGACCCGTCGGTATCCCCGCGAACTCGTTCGCCGTGAGCTTGTTGTAGTACTCGATCGCGCTCTTTTTGTCGCCGAGGTCGTTCTCGCTCTGCTCCACTCTCGGACAGACGATAAACGCCTGCCGCCCTGCCGCGATGTGCTTCTTGATAAAGTTGTACACCCGCGTGTGAAAGCTCGAATCGACCGCGTAGGTCTTGACGGGTATTCGCCCTTTCGGCATTTCGTTGAGTATCGAAACGTCCAGATCGCCGTAGACGATAAGCGCGAGCGTCCTCGGGATTGGCGTTGCGGACATAGCCATTATATGGGGGTTCACGCCTGTTGCCCTTGGTAGGGCGGCATCCATGCCGCCCTTTTGGGGCAACTGCGCAGGCATCCTGCCTGCGCCCTTTTCCGCGAGCGCCGAGCGCTGCCCCACGCCGAATCGGTGCTGCTCGTCCACGATAACCAGACCGAGCCGCTTTATCTCCACCGACTTCTGGATAAGCGCGTGAGTTCCGATAAGCACCTCAATCTCGCCGTTCCCGGCGGCGGTGCGCATTTTCTTTTTCTCGGCGGCGGTCATGCTCCCCGAGAGCAGCCCGATCGTCACCCCGAGCGGCTCCAGAAATCCCCAGAACGTGTCGTAATGCTGACGAGCTAAAACCTCGGTCGGCGCCATAACCAGCGTTGTAAAGCCGTTGCACCTCGCGAAATACGCCGCAGCCGCCGCGACCAACGTTTTTCCCGAGCCGACGTCGCCCTGTATCAGCCTGTTCATCGGGAAAAGCCGCTTCATATCGGCGATACAGTCGTTTACCGCGTTCATCTGCGCGTTGGTTGGGGTGAACGGTAAAGACGCGTAAAAGCGGCTCATATCCACGTCCGCCATTACCGCGCCCGAAAGCGTTTTGCCGCGGTTTTTGAGCTGCGACAGCCCGAGCTTCAGCGTGAGCAGCTCCTCGAAAACGAGCCTTTTCCGCGCGGCTTGGTACTCTCCGCGGCTCTTCGGGAAGTGGATCTTCCGCATAGCCTCGTCCGCGCCGAGCAGCCCGAATTGCTCCGTCAGCTTTTCGGGGAGCGTTTCCGCGCGCTTCACCATGGAAAGCGCGGTTTTCATATTCGCGATAACAACGTTGTTTGTAAGCCCCGCCGTAAGCGGATATTTCGGGATAAGCCCCTCTTCGGCCGCGTTCACGAACTGCGGCGAATTTATCTGCAAGCCCATAAGGTCGCCGCCTATCTTGCCGTAAAAAATATACTCTTTGTTTAAGATAAGCCTGTCAAACATATACTGCGAGTTGAAAAACACCGCCGTTATCTCGCCCTCGCCGTCGGTGAGCAGCGCCTTGTACACCGATACTTTCCCCGAATAACCCGACGGATAGCGCTTGCTTGCCACAACGGCGCGAAAGGCGCAAATCTCGCCGATCTCCGCCTCGCGTATACTCTTCGTATTTGTAAAATCCACATAATCGCGCGGATAAAGCTCCGTGAGCCGTTCGATAGTGTCGATTCCCAGCTTTTTGTAAAGCTCCGCCTTTTTCGGACCCACGCCCTTAAGATACGTTATTTCCATTCCGCGTTACTCAACCGAGATTATGTAGTAATACACGGGCTGACCGCCGTTTACCAGCACAATATCGATATCGCCGCTAATCTTCGCGCGCAGAGCTTCGTAAGCTTCGTTCGCGTCCTCGTCCGAAACGTCCGAGCCGTACATCACGGTAATGTAGCTCGAAGCGGAGGTCACAAGCCGCTTGGTGAGCTTTATCAGCGACTTGGTGAGGTTCTTCTCCGTGAACACGATCTTTCCGTTGTCCATCGCGAGAATTTCGCCCTGCTTTATCTTGTGACCGTCGTACTCGCTGTCGCGCACCGCGAACGTTATCTGACCGCTGGCAACGTTGTCGATAGCCTCGGTCATGGAGCTTCTGTTCGCCTTGAAATCGTCGTCCGGGTCATAGCTCATCATCGCCGAAATGCCCTGCGGAATGGTTCTCGTCTGGAGAACGCACACGTTCCTGTCCGCGAGCTTGACCGCCTGCTCCGCCGCCATGATGATGTTCTTGTTGTTCGGCAGTACGAAAACGTTATGCGCGGGGGTCTGCTCAACGGCTTCGAGAATATCCTCGGTGGACGGGTTCATGGTCTGACCGCCGCGGACTACGTTATCCACGCCGAGATCCTTGAACAGCGCTTCGATACCCGCGCCCGCCGCGACCGCGACAAAGCCCGTGTCCTTTGTCGGCTCGACGGGAGCCTTTTTATGGCTCTGCGCCGCCTTGTCAGCCCTGATAAGGCTCTTGTTCTGCTCGCGCATATTCTCGATCTTTACCTTGGTCAGCTCGCCGAACTTCAGCCCCTCCTCGATAGCCTTTCCGGGGTGATCGGTGTGAACGTTCGCCTTTATAAGCTCCTCGTCGTCGACCACGACAACACAGTCGCCGATAGTTTCCAGATACGCGCGCAAAGCCGAAACGTCCTTTGCCGTATTTCTCAGGAGCGAGAATTCGGCGGAATACGCGTATTTTACTCCCTCCTCGGCGGCGGCGACGGCAGCGGGCGCGGCTGGCTTCACCTCGTCCTCGCTCTCTATCGGCTTGCCGCCCGAGATCACGGCAAGCATACCCTCGAGTATCACGATATAGCCCATACCGCCCGCGTCCACAACGCCCGCCTTTTTCAGCGCGGGGAGCAGCTCGGGGGTCTTTTCGAGCGAGACCTTGGCCGCCGCGATATACTTTTTGAGGAACTCCGCCGCGTCGCTCCCGACAGCGGAAACGGTGTTCTCGTAGCCCTCTCTCGCGACCGTCAGGATAGTGCCCTCGGTGGGCTTCATGACCGACTTGTACGCCGCGTCTACGCCTATTTTCAGCGCCGCCGAGAGATCGGCAGCCGAAGCCTCCTCCTTGCCCGACAGCCCCTTTGACAGCCCCCTGAATATCAGCGACAGTATAACGCCCGAATTTCCTCTCGCGCCGCGCAGCATAGCCGAAGCCGCCTTTTTCGCGACCTCGCCCGCCGCCGCGCCGTCGGGGGTGTTTTTCAGCTCGCCGACCGCGTTCTTGATCGTCATGGACATATTTGTTCCCGTATCGCCGTCCGGCACGGGGAACACGTTCAGCTCGTCGACCGCCTGCCTGTGGTTGTAAATATTGTTCGCTCCCGAAATAACCGCGTCACGAAGGAGCTTTCCCGAAATCGTCATTTCTTTGAATTTCCCTTCTGTAATATACCTTTATACTCTGATGGAATCGATATACACGTTTACCTTCTCCACGCCGATACCCGTGCTCTGCTCCACCGTATAGCCCACCTTGTTTATTATCGACCTTACAACCGCGTTCATATTCACGCCGTACATAAGCGAGATATGCAGGTCGATAAGCAGCTTATCCTTGACAAACCTCACCCGGACCCCGCGTTCAGCAACGCTCTTGTCCTTTTTCCGCAGCGGGAACGCCGCCGCCAGCGTTTCGCGAATACCCGATACGTTCATCGATATTACGCCGAAGCACTTCGTCACTGTATTCCCGATAAGCTCCGAGAAGTACTCGGGCGATATCGTTATCTTCCCGACATGATTCTGCAAACTAACCATAAAACCTCCTGATTTGAAAAGCTGCGCAATTTCGGCGAGCCGTGCTCCGCTCTGGTCGCAGGTGCGTCGGCTTCGCCGACGCTTCGCGCTCCTTACGCTCTGCACGTTCGCTCGAAAACGCTCCCTCCGCTGCGCTGCGGTCGCTTTGCTCCGCTCACTGCACCCCTGCTTGTTGACAAAAGACTTAATGCCAGCGCCACTGAATGTTGCTGAAAGCGGGTTTATTTAAAAGCGCTGCTTCTCAATAACCTGCTCTTTGGCTTAGTGATTTTTACCGCGCCATTAACTAAAAACTATCAACTATCAAATAATCTGCGTTCCGAATTTCAGCGGCTTGCAGACCGCCGTAAAGTAATCGGGAAAGCTCTTTGCCGCCTGTGCCGCCGACTGTTCGTCCTTGAACACCCCGAACACCGCCGAGCCGCTTCCCGTAAGACACGCGCCCTCCGCGCCGAGCTGCTTCAGCTTCTCGATCATACCGTCGATCTTCTCGTTCTCGTAAATTTCCTTGAACACATTGTAAAGCTGCTTCGGGAAGTCCTCTCCCGATTTGAGGAACTTCTTCATAGCCCCTCTCTGCGGCATAGGCGATTGATCGTAATTGAAATACGCGCCGTGAGTATCGCAGAGAAAATCGGGCATCACCACCAGATATACGCGCTCGGGAATTTCCGCGTCGCCGCGGATATCGTCGCCGATACCGCGGCAGAGCTTTGTTCCGCCCGCCATGCAGAACGGCACGTCCGCGCCCGTCCTCACAGCGGGTCTGAGAAGCTGCGACGGACTTATCGGCTCTCCCATAAGCTTGTTCAAGCCCACGATGACCGCCGCCGCGTCCGCGCTTCCGCCGCCCATTCCCGCCGCGCTCGGTATCCGCTTTTCGATGAATATCTCGCACGCGGGGTATCTCTGCGCGGCGGTGAAAAAGTAATTCGCCGCCTTGTAGCAGATGTTCTTCCTGCCGTACGGGATAGCCTTATTGGAACATTCCACCGTGGTAGCGCCGACCTTATCGCTCATCTTTATTGTAACGATATCGCAGAGGTCTATACTCTGCATTACCGTTTCCAATAAATGATAGCCGTCGTGGCGCTTTCCGGTGATGTCCAGATACAGATTCAGCTTTGCGTATGCGCACAGGGAAATCTCTTTCACTCTATTCAACTCCTAAGTTCTTCCAGAAACTCGCGTATCCTCGAAAGAGCGGTTGTAAGGTGCGCTACCGAATACGCGTAGGACACGCGCACAAAGCCCTCGCCGCTCTCGCCGAACGCCGAACCCGGCACGACCGCGACCTTCTTCTCGTACACCAGACGCTCACAGAACTCCGCGCTCGTCATTCCCGTAGACTTAATACACGGGAACACGTAGAACGCGCCCTCCGGCTCGAAGCACTCCAGCCCCATATCGTTGAAGCCCTTGACCACAAGCCGCCGCCGCATATCGTATTCCTCCACCATATGCGCGACGTCCGTCCCGCACTTCTCCATTGCGACGATAGCCGCGTACTGGCTCACCGTCGGACTTGACATTATGCAGTACTGGTGGAGCTTGAGCATCTGCTTTATTATCGGCTGCGGACCCGCGACATATCCGAGCCGCCAGCCCGTCATAGCGTATGCTTTCGAGAAGCCGCTTATTACCAGCGTCCGCTCGCGCATACCCTCCATTTCGGCGATTGAAACGTGCTTTACGCCGTTGTAGGTCATTTCCGCGTAGATCTCGTCGCTCGCTACGACAATGTTCGTACCGCGCAGAACCTCCGCGACAGCCTCCAGATCCTCACGGCGCATTACCGCGCCCGTGGGATTGTTCGGGTACGGGAGAACGAGCAGCTTTGTGCGCGGAGTTATCTTCTCCTTTAACGCTGCCGCCGTCAGCCGGAACTTGTCCTCGGCTTTGGTGACGATAGGCACGGCGGTCCCGCCCATCATAGCCACTATCGGCGAATAGCACACGAAGCTCGGCTCGGGAACGAGAACCTCATCGCCCGGCTCGATCGTAGCGCGCACCGCGAGGTCGATAGCCTCCGAGCCGCCGACGGTGATTATGACCTCCTTTGCGGGGTCGTACTCCGTATGTATGAAATTTTTCAGATAATTGCAGACCGTCTTCCGCAGCTCCATAAGACCGCTGTTAGCCGTGTACGCGGTCTTGCCCTTTTCGAGGATATTTATAGCCTCCCTGCGCGCCGCCCACGGGGTCTTGAAATCGGGCTCTCCGATAGACAGCGAGATAACGCCCTCGACCTGCTGCGCGATATCGAAGAACTTGCGTATCCCCGACGGCTGAATTTGCTGTATCTTCTGCGGAATCAACTTATCATAATCCATCACGGGGAAACCAGCCCCCTGTCGTCAAAATCATCCTCGTTGAAAATATGTCCCTTTTCCTTGTAACGGCGCAGAATAAAGTGCGTCGTCGTGGACAGAACTCCGTCCAGAACCGCCAGACGCTCCGAGACGAACAGCGCCACATTGCGCAGGCTCGTACCCGATATCGTTACCGAAAGATCGTTCGCTCCCGAGAGCAGGAATACGCTGCCGACCTCCTCGTAACCCATGATCGTGTGCGCCAGATCGTCGAAGCCCCTGTCCTTTATCGGGGTTATCTTCAGCTCGATTATCGCGGTGACTCCGTTCTCATCGGCTTTTTCCTCGTCGATTATCGCCGAGTAGCCCATAATGATACCCTCGCGCTCCAGCCGCGAGATCTCCGCGGCAACGGCGCTCTCCGTTTCGCCGAGCATTACGGCAAGCTCGGCATTTGAAAACCGAGCGTTCCGGCGAAGTAAATCAAGCAATTTATTTGTATTCATAAAACAGTCCTCTCTCAGATCTTAATAAATTTCGGCTCGCGCTTTTCAAAAACGCAGACCTCGCTGAAACCAAGCTCCCGAAGCATTTTACAGCACTCGGGAATATCCCGCGCGATATCGTTCGTCATATGCGCGTCGGAGCCTACCGTTATCAGCTTTCCGCCCAACTCACGATAGCGCTTGACGAACTCGCCGCCCGCCATGGGCTCGCCGAGCTTCCGCCGATACCCCGAAGAGTTGACCTCCAGAGCGATATCCTTTTTTACAATTATTCCCAGAATTTCGTCGATTATCGGCCTGCACACCTCAAAGACTGCGGCGCAGCGCTTTCCCTTGTCCGTGACCAAGCCCGACGGCGTGTCGATATTCACGAACCTCATCAGGAACGTTATATGTGCCAGCGAGCAGAACTTTCCCCACTCGACCAGATTGAGCATTTCCTCGAAATACTCCGTCAGCACGCGCTTTCGGTCGAACTCCGTGTCGGGTATCCTGCTCATATGCTCATAATGCACCGTCCTGTGAACAGACCCCAGCACGAAATCATAATCATGCTCCGCGAGAATTTTCTCGGCGGTATGTAGATCGTACATCGCCTGACCAAGCTCCGCGCCGTAATACACGTTCATCTTACCGTAAAACGCCGCTTTCAGCTTCTCGAACGCCGGCTTTGTCTTTGCGATAGCCTCCCAGTAATCCCACTCGCCGTCGTTGAACTCGTCAAGCTCTATGTGGTCTGTAAGTGCAAAATGCTTTACACCCAGCTCACAGGCTCGCGCCGCCATATCCATAGGCTCGTCGACCGCGTCGGGCGAGAGGTTCGAGTGCGTATGGATATCTATTAACTCTGTGTTTTCCATTTTCTGTATAGTTTGCCTTTCTTTTCTTTTGCTGCCGATACGAAAAAGTATACAAAATAATTATCGGCATATCTCTACTTTTATTATTTTATCACAAAATTTCAAATTTGTCTAGGAATAGATTTACTTTTTTGAATTTTTTTAGTATAATAGAGAAGAAGATACAAAAAAACAACGCTCGCGGGGCAAATTTTCAGACATTTTGACCGCGGAACAGGAGGAATTATGAGAGCAGTAGTTGCCGTAATAGGTAAGGACACGGTGGGAATTCTCGCAAAGGTGAGCGGGATATGCGCCGAATACAGAGCAAACGTTATGGACGTGACCCAGACGATCATGCAGGACTTGTTCGCAATGACGATGATGATCGAGATATCCAAGATCACCATAGACTATGTGGATTTTGCTGAGAAGCTCAAGAGCGCGGGCACGGAAATGGGCTTGCAGATACACGTTATGCACGAGGATATTTTCAACAGTATGCATAAAATTTAAGAGGGAGAATTGTACACAATGCTTAATACAGGCGATATTTTAGAAACAATAAAGATGATACAGGAGGAGAACCTAGATATCCGCACCACGACAATGGGTATCTCGCTCCTAGACTGTATCGACAGCGACGCCGACCGCGCCTGCGAAAAGATCTACGAGAAGATGATGCGCAAGGCGGAAAATCTCGTCAAGACGGGCGAGGACATTGAAAAGGAGTACGGTATCCCGATAATTAACAAGCGCATTTCCGTTACGCCGATAGCTATCGTTTCGGCGGCTTCGGGCGAGCCGGTCAAGTACGCGAGGACGCTCCAGCGCGTTGCCGAGGGCACGGGCGTGAACTACGTCGGCGGCTACTCCGCGCTCGTTCACAAGGGCTTCTCCGCGGGCGATAAGGAGCTTATCGAGTCAATTCCCGAGGCGCTTGCCGAAACCACAAACGTCTGCTCCTCCGTCAATGTCGGCTCGACCAAGGCGGGCATAAATATGGACGCGGTGGCTATGATGGGCAAGATCATCCGCAAGTCCGCCGAAAAAACCAAGGACGACCACTGCTTCGGCGCCGCCAAGATAGTCGTGTTCTGCAACGCTCCCGAGGACAATCCCTTTATGGCGGGCGCATTCCACGGCGTGGGCGAGTACGACTGCGAGATAAACGTCGGCGTTTCGGGTCCGGGAGTAGTCCGCGCGGCTCTCGAAAAGCACCCCGACGCGAACATCAGCGAGATCGCGGACGTTATCAAAAAGACCGCGTTCAAGATAACCCGTATGGGGCAGCTTGTCGGCACGGAGGCTTCGAGACGGCTGGGCGTGCCGTTCGGTATCGTTGACCTTTCTCTCGCGCCCACTCCTGCGGTAGGCGATTCCGTGGCGCATATTCTGGAGGAGATCGGATTGGAAAGCTGCGGCGCACACGGAACGACCGCGTGTCTTGCGCTCCTAAACGACGCGGTGAAAAAGGGCGGCGTAATGGCTTCGTCGCACGTCGGCGGACTTTCGGGCGCGTTTATCCCCGTTTCCGAGGACGCGGGAATGATCGACGCGGCAAACTGCGGCTCGCTCACGTTGGAAAAGCTCGAAGCTATGACGGCGGTGTGCTCGGTGGGTCTGGATATGATCGTCGTTCCCGGCGACACCTCCGCGGATACGCTCTCGGCGATAATCGCGGACGAAGCGGCTATCGGCATGGTGAACTCCAAGACGACCGCTGTGCGCGTTATCCCCGCTATCGGAATGAAGGAGGGCGAGACCCTCGAATTCGGCGGACTGTTCGGCAGCGGTCCCGTAATGCCCGTAAGTCACTTCAGCTCGTCAAAGTTTATTTCGCGCGGAGGACGTATTCCCGCGCCGCTCCAGAGCCTTAAAAATTAACAAATCGGAATATTGCGCTATGAAAAAACGTCTTGTAATATTTATTCTGCTGACCGTAGTTTCCTTGGCGTTCACGATAATTTTCTCGCTGAGCGTCTGCGGACTTTCGGCGGTCAGAACGGACTTCGCCGATAACGTTGACGAAATGATAGTCGACGGCACGGACTTCACGCCCGTCCTGAAAACGGGAGCGTTCTTCCTTGACATTTTTATGAACGAAATGCTCCCCGTGCTTATGTTTGTCCTGTTCTTTATCGTGACGATACTGCTCAACCTCGCGCTGTTCGGGTTTTACAGGCTGCTCGGTCTGCGCGGCGAGCTTGAAATCGGCGCGGAGGAGCTTCGGCTCACGTGCAGGTTTTTCGTGATAGCCGCACTGTCGGCGGCGGCTGTCACGGCGGTCGTTTCACTGTGCTGTGTACTGTTCGCGGGAGCGTCCGCGTACTGCTTCTTTGATCTGCTGCTGTGCTGGCAGTACCCGCTGTTCGCGTGGCTGTTCTGCCTGCGCAGACTGAAAAAATGCGTTCACGCGTAATACATAAAAACCGCGGCGTCGGGAAAACCGATACCGCGGTTGAATTATTTTTCCGTATCGTTAAGCGGAGCGCCGATCCTTTCAACGGTATACCCCGCTTGCTCGACATAGTCGATAATATCGGGCGAAGCGAAATAATGCAGCGCGCCGACCGCCACAAACGCCTTTTCGCCGTTTTTCAGAGCGCCGATAACGTAATCCGCCATTTTTTCCTGACGAAACGTATACATTTCATCGTAGTACTTTTTGTAATCGTCTTTAAGCTCATCGGGAATTTCCCCGTCATCTGTCAGCTTTTCTATGCCCTCAAAGTCGCCGTTCTTCCATGTATCGTACAGCGCGTTAAGCTCTTCAACCTGCCCTCTAAAATCGCCCACGGCGTCCTTGAGCATAAACAGCTGAAGCTCTATGGGCGTATTCGCGTTTACGGAGTATTGTTCCATAATGGTTTCTATCTCGTATATCTCCTTGGAGTGCTCCTTTGCATACGAAAGCATTGCGCGGTCCGTTCCGAGCGCCGAATTCAGGCGACATTCCGAAGTCACCTGTCCCAGATACATTGAGGTCCAGACATACGGCATATATTTTTCAAGGTTCTCGCTGTACGAAAACTGCACCTCCAGAGCCTCCCTGATCATATCGTAATCCTCGCCCATGCAGTCCCGCGCGTCACCCTCTTTGTATTCAAGGAGCTTCATTGCCTCCGCCACCTCATCGGGGGTTTCGTCAAGCCTTTGCAGGTCAAGCTCCACGGCGAGAACATCGCTTTCGTCAAGAGCCGCGTATATCTCCCCGGGATATACCGCGCCCTCTTTTCCGACGTGTATCGTTCCCAGCATATACACTACTCCGCCCGTTTCGCTGTCCGTTACCTTAAAGAACGGCGGGGCGACGTTTGCTTTTTCTTTTTTAACGCCGCACCCCGAAAACAGAAGTACGACTATCAACGGAATAACGATCAGAATACGTTTCATTTTTTCTCCCCGGCAGTATGATTTTCTTTGTTTATTATACAACATTATCTGCGGATTGTCAACCGTTGTTTTTATGATCCGTATTTCTTGAAAGCTTTATCTTCCATACCGAAAAAAATCCGAACACGGGCAGGGCTATCAGCGAGATCACGCCGAGCGTTCGCGTCAGCGCGTCGGGAATATCTATGCCCGCGATTCCGGCAACGCCGTGTATCATCCCTATAATACCCGAGATCATCAGGCAGACAGCAAATCCAAGATCGGCCGTTTTCTTTTTCATTTGAACTCACCCTTTCCCGTATTCACTCGCCTTTTTTGCGCCTGTTCGAGAGGTACACGTTTATCAGCAGCATAACTTCCGAGATAAGCGCGCAGATCGAGTGTCCGTTTTCCTTGTCGAACATACACAGCACGACAAAAATTATAAGTATAACGCTTATGACTATCGTCAATACGGATTGCCGTTTACTCATAAAGCACACCTCACTTCGTATCGTAATTTATTACCGTATTTATCTTGACGTTGCTCTTTTGGTAACGCCATTTCGCGATAACAAACATCAGCACGGCGCTCACGGCAACAACCGCCGCGAATATCACCGCCGCCGGCAATACGGGAACTCCGAAGCCCTTGCGCATTATCGTATCGCCGCCGATAGTGGCTATCAGTACTATAGGCACCGCAGCAGCGTAAACGCAGAACAGTCCGCCGCCCGGGATATGTGAGAACAAAACCGATGCAATAAGCTCGGGAGCGATAATGAACGCACCGATAATCAGCGTGTCGGCAAACTGCGAAGCGTCCGCGCCGATAATTCCCAGAAAGATGAAATACGCGGTCACGGTCACAGCCGAAACGCCGAGCGTTAAGATCAATACTAATGCCGGCACGGATTTTGTGTACAGCTCCTTCGCTATCGGGAACGAGCGCACAAGCTTATTCGCAGCGATATCGCGGCAGCCGCAGATAAGCCCCATTTCCGTCATAAAGAACGCGGGGAAGAATATGAACATCTTCGGGAACATATATTCCTCCGCGGAGATATCATTGTGGAATACAAACGGCAGCACCGCAAACGCCAGCGAGAATACTATGCCGAACCAGAAGAAAAACGGCATTTTCTTCCAGCTGTCAAAAAGAAACTTCAATCCTTTCATACCGTTAATCCTCCTTGCTCCAGCGCTTTTCCGCCGCCGCCGTCACAACGATAAGCGAAACAACGTAAAACACCGCCACGACCGCGCATATTATCAGCGTTACGTCAATCGGAAGCGCCGCGATATCCTTGTACTCGCCCTCGTTTGCTCCCGCGTAAAAGCCGTAAGCGAAGCCTATCACCATAAACGAGGCTATCCTTATCCACGGGGACTTTATATGACTTGTGAAATTTATCAGCCCCAGCATAAAAAATCCCGTCAACGTCATTACTACAATTATGTAGTGACGGAACACCAGCCCTCCGACCGCGCCGTACAGCGCTATCGGGAAGAGCGACATTATATTCGAGAACACGATCGCGCGCTTGAAATGCTCCGCGCCGTCCGCGATCGAATGGAAAAATTTGTATCCGGGATTTGCCCGTAAATTTCCGTTGAACACCGCACTCACCAGTCCGAACCCAAACCCCATAGCCAATCCGCCGCACGCCAGCGGAATAAATCCCGTCATAAAGCCATGAAAGCCCTCGTTTTTTATCAGGAACATCAGCAGCCACGTAATAAGCATTACCGCCGTATTCAGCAGCGTCAGCGCGGAATATTCCTTGATAAAATTCTTCCCGTAAAACAGCTTGTAAGAATTGAAATATTTCATCGCCGTTCCTCCGCGTATTTCAACATTCCTATGCTCAGCTGCTGGAGCGTGGGTCGTTCGCAGACCGCGCCCTCCGCCTCGAAGCGGTTTTTGTGAGCGGCGAGCGCAAGCCCCTCAAATACCGTCTTGTTTACGTTATGCGACAGCATAAGCGCCTTTGAGTTATCGTAATCGGCTGCATCGCCGCGCACGATAACGTACTTGTCCTTTAAGTCCTCGACGAACCCCTGCTCGATTATCCGACCCTTGTCCATAAACACGGCGTAGTCGGCGGCATTCTCCATATCGGCGATATTGTGCGTCGAGAAAAGAATGGACTTCTCCCCGTCGCCGTCGTCGAGATAACCTCTCATTCTGTCGCAGAGCCTGTCGCGCATAAGCGGGTCGAGCGAGCTGCCCGGTTCGTCGAGTATCAGCAGATCGGTCTCCCTCGCGAACACCGCCGCGAGCGCAGTTCTCATACGGTTGCCATCCGACTGCTTGTACATCGGCTTTGCTTTTTTGGTGTTCTCGTCGTCTACCTCAAGCTCCTTACATAGCTGATTGAAGCGCTCCCTGTTGAATTTCTCATACGCTGCCGACATTGCCTCCGCGATATCCTTGGCTTTCCAGCCCGCGGGGAAAAAACCCTGCGCCGCGCAGTAGCCTATCCTCTCGCGAAGCTCCGCGCTGTCTATGTCCTTGTACTCGCCGAAATATGTGACCTCGCCCGCGTTCGCGTGGATAACTCCGCACAGCACGTCGATAAGCGTGGTCTTGCCCGCGCCGTTCGCGCCTATAAGCGCGGTCGCGAACCCTTTCGGCAGCTCGAGGTCGATTCCCCCGAGCGTGAATTTGCTGTATTTTTTCGTAAGTCCCTTTGACGATAAAATAGCCTCCATACGATCACCCCGTAATATCAGTCGAATTTATATGCCTTAGCCCCGTCCGCGAACGCCTGATATGCTTTTTCAAGCGCGTCTACTGCGGTCTTTTCATCGGGATACAGAGCCGCAATGACCGCCGAAAGCCCGGCGTTATTTTCGGCAACTATCGCGTACTTTTCTTCCTTTTTGGTGGTCATATTTTTCTCGACCGAAAGGCTCCTTGCCTTAATTATCTTTTTTCTGTCAAGCGAATATATCAGCATAATAAAATCCTCCTTGTATCTCATACAAAACCGTTATCATCTTGATAAGCTCCTCGCGGGAAACGCCCGCCAGCTTCGCCGATTCCATGGCGTTCTGCAAGTGCTGCTCGAGAAGCCTCAAATGCTGTTCGCGAACCATTTCCCTGTCCTGCGGATTGACAATATACCCCTTGCCCTGCACGGGTGAAATCAAGCCCTCGTCGGCAAGCTGTTCATACGCTTTCATCGTCGTGATGACGCTGATCTTCAGATCCTTAGCCAGCCCGCGTATTGACGGCAGATACTCGCCCTCGGCAATAGCGCCGCTCATAATGTCGTCCTTGAACTGCGCCGCTATCTGCTTGTAAATAGGCACGTCGCTGTTCTGCAAAATTTTCATTCGTTCACCTCCCTGTTTATAGTGTTTATATGTTATATATACAGTATAAACTCTTTTGAAGAATTTGTCAAGTACTTTTTAAAAATTTTTTTCGGGGAACGCAACCTTGCGGCAGTTTTTTCCTACTACATAAGTGAAGCGCTTCTTAAACATTACAGCAATTCCAAAAAAAATCCACAACACACGGAAAGGACGGCAAAAGTCGGCGAAGCGATAAATCGCACTTGCGAGCAGCTCAACCAAAATGCAGCGGCAAGTCGCGCCAAAAAGCAGCGTAACCGAAACGCAGCGGCAAAAGTCGCAAGCAACGGTGACGACGGAGCGGAACGAAGCGAAGCGGAGGAGTTACCGTTGGCTAGCGAACGGAGCGAAGCGAAGTGAGCGGTGCGAGCTTTTGCTTTTGAGATAGGTGATTATATGGATGACGTACAGATAGTTGAATTATATTTTGAACGCAGCGAGCGTGCGATCGCCGAAACGGCGGCGAAGTACGGGCGGCTCTGCGAGGGGGTCGCGTACAAGATCATCGGCATACGCGAGGACGTCGAGGAATGTGTGAACGATACATATCTTAATATATGGAACTCCGTGCCCCCGAAGAGACCCGATAATTTCAGGGCGTTCATCTGTCGGATAACACGCAACCTGTCGCTTTCGCGCGTGAAGTACTACTCCGCGAAAAAACGCGACCGCGGAGCGCTGGTCTCGTTCTCGGAGCTTGAAGGAACGCTCTCGGAGCCGCCGTTTTTCGAGGACGACGGCGAGGCGCTCGGCAAAGCAATGAGCGACTTCCTCCGCACGCAGTCCGCCGATGCGCGGAACGTGTTTATGCGGCGGTATTGGTTCCTCGAATCCATTGAGGACATCTCGAAGCGTTACGCGTTCAGCCAGAGCAAGGTAAAGTCGCTGCTTTTCCGAACGCGCGAACGGCTGAAAAAATACCTCGAAAAGGAGGGTATATCAATATGAACGAAGAAAAACTGATATGGGGCGCGGGCTTTATCGACGACGATCTGGTCTGCGAGGCGATAGACTACAAGCCGCGGAGGATCCGGCTCGCGCCGTGGGCGTGTACCGCAGCGGCGGCGGTGGTTCTGGCGGCGGCATTTGCGGTGTTCGCGCGGCTGGGCGAAAATTCGATGATGCTCCCTCCCGACCCGGCAGACATCGGATTTTCGACGGGCGTTTCGGGCGATACGAACAGCTCAAATAACGCGCCTAATACATCAAGCGCGTCCGAGCTTCCGGAATATACCGCGACCAAAACGGAAAGCTCCACGGGAAATTCCTCCGCGACCGCAGATACCTCGAAAAGTTCATCCTCGACCAACAGCACCCCAAGCACCGTAACGACCGGAAGCGAACCGACGGTAACTCCCCAACCGCCATTGGGCGACAAAAAGTCATATGAAGATATATTCGAGGGCTTAATATTGGAGAATCCCGCCACATACGGTCCGCCCTTGACCTGTGAGGAGGTCACGAATATGCTCAAGCCCAAGCCTGACCTCCCCGAATATGATCTTGATTCGTACTATCTTGTCGAGGTCGTCAGAGCGCTCACAAACGAGGAATATACGCAAATGAGGGGAGAGCATATAAGCGACAACGGCAATACGATATACGAAGCAAAGCTTCTGGAGGATCTGATAAGCGGCGAAAAGCTTGACCGCATAGTATACGTTGAGATACCCGCAGGTCAAGGAGCTGCTATTCAGCTGCACGGTGACCCGACCTACGCCTCCGGAGAGAAATTCACCGTCGCGCTGACAAAACCGTTCGAGGACTGGAACGATATATATTCGACGGAATACAATTTTCTGACGACGGTGTGCGATTCAACGCTGAGGTACGACCTCCCCGAAATGGACTTTACGTCCGACGACACGGAAACTATGCTCTACTACAGGGGCAGGGGCTTGGCGCGGCAGCCTATCGCCGACCTCCCGTTCGAGACCGGGGAGATCAGCATTGAAGCGGCGAAAAGCACTCCGCAGAACCCCGCGACTTATATTCAGAAGATCGCCCTTTCCGATCTTGTTGAATTCCTCCGCGAGGAGTGGAAGCAAGCGGGAATATCCTCGCACTTTGAAAGTTAATATATAAAAAATATCCGGGATATTGTAATTTTCAAGTATCCCGGATATTATCACAAAAAACTGCAGTCCAACCCTTTTTCGGCTGAACTGCAGTTCTTTTTTGTGCGGTTTTTTACAGACGCTTTGATTATACGGGAAGTTTATCCCGTGCGCTCCGTTCCGAAGCGTATGTAATTGTACTCCTTGGCGAGAGCGTCCCATGTCGGCGAACCTACTATCCCCGATGGGTCAAGCCCGTACAGCCGCTGGAAGATCATAACCGCCCGCTCGGTTTCCGGTCCAAAATATCCCGTAGCCTCGATGACGGGGATTTCGCCTATGTTCTGCCCGATAACGCGCAGATAGGTCTGGAACTCCTTTACGTCGTCGTTTCGCATTCCCGGGGTGAGATTGTAGCCGGGATAAAGCGCGGCGGTCGCGCCCTCGTAGCCCTCGGGGAGATTATTGAGTATATCCATGTAGATCTGATTGATAAGCTGCCATGTGCGGAAGTCCACGATGCCGTCGGGATTCAGACCGTAAAAACGCTCGAATGTCTTGACCTGATTGTCCATGGCTTCGTTGAAAACGCCATTGGAATTTACGGTGGGTATTTCGGGATTGAAATAGGATATCGTGTTCAGGTAGTACGCCAGCGAGCGGACGCGCTGACCGTAATCGCCCTGACGGAGATTTTCACCCCAGAGATTTTCGATCTCCTCCACCGACAAGCCCTCGCTGGTAAGCTCCGCGAGGTGCTTTACCGCAGTGAAGATGTACTTTATATTATACCATGTTGCCTTGTTGACGACTCCCGTCACGGGCAGATTGAACACGCTCTGGAACGTGCGGACGGCGGCGGTCGTGCTTTCTCCGTAGATACCGTTCGCGGGGACTATTTTCGGTATCGCGGGGTAATTCATGCCTATTCTGTTCAGCTCGACCTGAATGGTGCGCACCTCGTTTCCCGACGCTCCGAACCCGAACGGCGTGCCCGGGTAGCTCGGAATATTCGGCGAAATGGGCGCGTTATAGACGATATCGATATCGTTGCCGTAGTAATACTGCAATATCTCATAGGGCGTGTAGCCGCGGTTGGCAAGCGGTACGGTTCCCCACTGCGACAAGCCCTCGCAGGTGACGGTAGTGCCGTTGCAGAACATTGTGAAAAGCGGCTCGACGCTTCCGCGCCTGACAACGTAATTGTTGAAAACCTCGTCCACGATATTGGAGATATTCGCGAAAATATCGCGCCCGTACACAAACGCCTGGTCGTACTGGGTGGAGTTGGTGATGTCGAAATCGTACCCGCGCGAACGGTACCACTCGGTATAGACGCGGTTGAGCGCGAATGATATCTGGGCATAGATATTCGCGCGCAGAGCGGCTTCGGGCCATGTCGGAAATATCTCGCTGGAGGCTACGTTCTTGATGTAGTCGGGGAACGTCACCGAAACGTTGGTCGCGTTGGAGTTGGGCGTTCCGAGATGAACGACTATCCTTTCGGGTATATACGGTACGTTAGCGGGCATTGTCCACCTCCGTTATCTCCTCCGTGACATTGCTTTCGGGCGCGACGGGAACCATTGCCACACGCTGGATAGACTGCACTCCGTCGAACACGGGAATATCCCGCAGCTCGACGTCGGCGAACCCCTTTCTCGTTACCGTCGCGTCATACAGAGCAAACGGCTGAACACTATTCTCATACGACTGCGAAAGCTCTCTCGACGGCGCGGGGAGCGTTTCGGCGCGCGTCTGACCGCTGCTGTCGGTAACAAGCGTATACAGATCGCGAATCTCGCCGCCGATCTTCTTGCTGATAACGCACCGCGCCCCCATGATCGGCATAGCCTCGCGCGCCGTATAAACGCGAAACAGCATCGTTCCTCTGCCGATATTCTGCCGGACGAAGTCGTCGTAATCCTTGTAGACGGGTTCGGGGTAGTTTATCGGCTCCGCCCCGCTGCCTTGACGCATAATGCTGTCGGAAGCTGCGTCGGGGTTTTGCGGGTAACTCTCGTCCTCGAAGCTGCGCCCCGTGAGCTGTTCGTCCTCGTCCGTGCCGCTTATCGGCTGGTCGGCAAGGGTTTCCGCCTTTTCCTCGGACACGCTCTGCACGTCCGCGAGATCGGGTCTGGGCGCTGTCGCGGAATTATCCGTTACGCCCGAAACATTCTCCTCGGGATAATTGTCCGCGGGATCGCACTGCTCGGTGATCTCCTCTCGCACCTGCTGCGTCGACGGGATCCTGGTGTGCTTCGGCAGTGTGAACAGCACATCGGACAATCCTACGACCCCATCATTGTCCTTTTTATCCTCCGCCTTATCCCCGGAGTCTGCCGGCGGTTCGGGAGCGGGCGCGGTTTCCGGCTCGGCGTTGTTTTCTTCTTCGGGCTGCTCAACTATATCCTCCGGCTTAAGGCTCTCGTCATTATCGACGATCTCCGCGAGAAATCGGTCGTACACCGCCGGGAACTCTCCGCTCTCCTCGTTGACGTATCCGATAACCGTCGGCTTTTTTTCGGGCGCTTCGGGAGCTTTGGCGGTCGGCTCGGATATGGGCGCGTTATCCTCCGGCTCGTCGGCAACAACGGGTACGGCGGACGGCTCTTCTATCCTGCTTCTGACTGTCGCGGGCTTTGCGGAGCGGCGGCTCAGCTCCATAAGCTCGCGCTTGTATTTTTCAATAAGCTTTTTCGTATCTTCCATAATATGACCTCCGTATAAATTTTCTTGTAAAGTATATGCGGAGGGCACGGGAAAAATGACGTTGATCTCACAAAAAGAAAAGCCGATAACCCCGCAGAGTCATCGGCTTTTACGTTATTCGTTGTAGCTGACCTTGATGTCGAGCGCGTTTTCAAGCTCGTCGAGCACCTGCTTCACCTCGTCGTAGGTCGACTTTATCGCGGAGGAATGGTCTACGGAATATTCCTTGTTAGTTCCTATCGCGGTGATCTTTTCCTTGAGCGCGGCCGAGTTTTCGCATTTTTCGCCGTCAAGGAAAATGTCGTTTCCGTCAACGCGAATCACGGCGATATTGGATTCGGAGCTGTCAGAAACGGGAGCGCTCCCCGAAACATCGGAGCTTGACGAGCCGCCGGAGTTTCCTCCGCCTATCCCGAAGCCGTCACCGCCGAACGGTTTGAAAATAACAAGTATAGCGATCAGCGCCGCCAGCAGCAAAACAAACAACAGACCTATCGGCAATCCTCTGCGTCTGCGCCTTGGCTTTTCCTCTCTCGGCGGCTTCGGCTCTGTATTCTTAGGCATAATAATTACTTCCTTTCGTCTTTATTCGTTGTCAAGCGGGTTTATGCGGTAGCGCACGTTTCCGCTGTTCGACTTGTGCTCGAGATCGTTAAGCGCCTTGTCGACCGCGGCGTAATCGTCCTGGAATACCAGCCGCGAATCGTATGAAAAAATCATATAAGCGATCGTGGAGCCGCTTTCGTCGTTCGCCGCCTGAGAAGTATATTCCGACAAGAACACGCGCATATGGTTGACCGCCGCTTCAAGCTCCTCGTTGTTATGTATTTCAACGACCGTATCGCTGTCAGCTTTTGCGGGATTTCCGAACGACAGACAGCGCACGGTGTTGGAATATCGGTTTTCGAGCCCGATATTCAGCACAATTATCACGTCGTCCATATATTTATACGCGTCAAGGCGGCTCTCGGCGGCGTGAAGCTTGTCCAGAAGCTCGTCGGCGCTGCCCTCGTCCAGCTTTCCGAGCGCCTCCGAAAGCTCTGCGGACAGCTCGCTGTTCTCATTCCGAAGCTCGCCGAGCGCGGCGCTGTTCGCGGAATTTTCGGTCTGCGCGGCGTCGAGCGCGCTCTGCTTTTCGGAAATGAGCTTGCTGTTCTCCGCCATGACCATGAAGATCATTATCATAATAACGTCAAGCAGAGAGGTAAGCTCGATTATGATGTCGCGTTTACGTCTGCGCTTCATAGTCGTTCCTCTTTTCCTTGTCGTGCTCGTGAATGAGATAATCCGCCTCGTCGAGCGCCCTGTCAAGCCGCGCGGTCACAAAGCTGTCCGCGATCTTGAAGCCGATAGCGAAAACCAATCCCCAGAACGTCGTGGAAAGCGCGGACATAAAATTATCCGAAAGGTTCTCCGCTCCCGAAAGCCGCATAAGAGACGTTACCGTGCCGAGAATTCCCAGCAGCGGGAACACTGCCGTTATGTTCGTGAACAGCGAGTACATTCCCGACGCGCGCTCCGAGCAGTTCATAAGCGCGGAAAACTCATCGTCCTTGAGCGCAAGCTCCGCCATTACGCCGTTGCGGCGGTCGCTTTTCGGGCGGACGATATTTTCGAGCCTTGAAATATTCTTCCTCAAAGCCAGAAAGACCAGCACGTTTGAAGCGCACGCAGCCATAATTATAAATGAAATAAGGTCGGGCTTGAAAATCGCTTTGAGAAATTCCATAGGCGCTCTCCGTTCGTTTTAAACTTTATTTTATTATACTACATATCCCGACATTTGTCAACACGAATTGATTTTCTGTGATATAAATTTGAATTTATATTAGCGGCAATGCGCAGGGATTTTTTGTAATCTGTTGCTTGTTGTGGTTTCGTAAATTTTAATTAAAATGTTGCCGCACAGTTGCGAGAGGACACCCTTCGGGGAAGGGGGGAAAAGAAAATCCGACAAAAATGCGGATTCCCCCTTCCCCTACGGGTTTCCTCTCGCGCTCTTCTTCCCCTCTCCCTATCCCCCTTCCGCATTTTTCGGTTGCCGAGAACGGGTTCGTTGTTTTCATACTGCAGAGCGTACCGCACACGCTCCTCGTTCGCCAACTAACTTTAGTGAAAACGCAGCGAGGTCGTCTGCCTAAGTGGCGTATTATAAACCTATCGTCTAAAAATAGTATACGGGCGTGGAGCGCGTGTCACGAACATTTTACCAATGAGATTACTTGCACTGACAAGGCGCCGAAAAATGCGGAAAGGGGGAGGGGAGA
>CAYWIP010000032.1:0-26874 GCA_964458395.1 uncultured Ruminococcus sp. | reverse complement strand
CCAATAAGCATAATAATATTATACAGGATTTTCGTTAATTTGTCAAGCAGAAATTTCCACTAAAGTAACGCTGCCCAATTCCGGCGCCTCTGCCGGTTCCGCCATACCCGCATATTTGATTTTCTGCCGTTTTTTACCTGCCCGACAGCCACAGTAAAAAATCCACTGTAGTAACGCTCCCCAAATCTATCGCGCATGCCAATTTCGCCGCAGGTGCGCATTATTTTTCGCTATTTAACATCAAATCGCCAATAAGCATAATTTATATTATATAGCGTTTTCGCGGATTTGTCAAGCAGAAATCTCCGCTAAAGTCGCTTTTTATTCAAGCAAAAACGGCAGGTTATAAGTATCTACCTTTATAAACTTTCTTTGCTTCAGAGGTCCATTTTTTTACAAACGCTGTCTTCGCGTTCGTATAAGCATCTCTGTCATGTTCAAATTGCTTCCACAACTGTAATTTCATTGTCTCATATTCTTTAGCTATTTGTTCGTGTTCATTTAAATAATCTCTAAAATATAATTCGTCATTATCTCCGGTGTAACGAAGATGGACATGATAAACTTTGTCAGCAAATCCTTTTGCCGTATATCCACGATTAAATGATATTCTGTTTGCCGCCGTTGACATTCGAATAAATCCGCTGTTTTCAATCACCTTTGCAGTATTCTCAATATCAGAATCTTTTGATACTTCTACAAGCACATCAACAATATTCTTTGCCCATATTCCCGATATAGCTGTACTCCCAATATGACTGATCCTTTCAATCGGGCAATCGGATAATATACTTTTTAAAGCACTTTCTATTTCGGAATAAAACAAATCCCACTTATCATCATGCGCAACAAGGAATATGGGGAATAAATCCCACAGTTCTTCTAAAGACATCTGCGATAACTCTTTTCCCATTTTTAAAACCTCACAACATCCAATTTGCCAACTATTTTATGCTTTAACTTTCTTTGACAACTGCGAGAAAACTCCTCTGTAGTAACGCTGCCAAAATCCGGCGCGTCTGCCGATTCCGCCATACCCGCAAATTAAATTTATGTTAGTTTTATTTTCCTCCAAACCGGAATTTATTGATCCAATTCTTCCTTTGTAGGTATTTCAAATAATCCTGACCATTCATCAAATTTCTTTTTCCCAACATAAAATATTGCATTTTTGCCAGCCAATGTATTACGTACAGACAACCGTTCCCAGATAACGTCGTTAGGAACGTCCATATAATGTATCGTGAAATCCGCTCCAAAGGAATGGGCTTTTCGTCTGAATTCATCACGTTCTGATTTTGTCCAGAATCCGAAATCAAGAATAACGTCAACACCAGACTTTAAGAGCCTGTTCAGTATCTTGACGTGCGCAGATTGCGCAGCAGATTTTTTGCCAGACAACGGCAATTTTTCGCCGTAATACTGTATGTATTTCAAGAAAAATTGCCTAAGTATGGCGAAAAAATATGCAAGCAAGATGCGTGTGGCAAGATACTGAACAGGCTCTAAGACTTTTTCGACAATTTCCCACATCAGTTCCTCAATCTTGCTATGACGTTCATCATGTTTCGGGTCTGAAATGTCGTGACCGAACAAAAAATACTGCCACTCATCGGGTGTAAATCTCAATGCCTTGTACTTGCGTTCTAATTTTATTACCTCCGTAGTTTTTCCGCTGCCAGGCAAGCAGTACGCCATGCTCAAAGACGGCGAATTTATTGAAGCGGAGGAGGACAAGACACTTAAAATCAATCGCTTGTGTACAGACGGGACACGGAACGCTTGCTCAAAACTGTATGGAGCTTGTGTTCATACCGCTCGTGAAATGGGTTATGAAAGCGTATAACGAACGATATTGGTTGGCAAAGGAAGAAGCCGAAGAAGCTGCGACAAAACAAGAGCCACCGCACGATTAGCACGGTAGCTCAACTCCATAAAAGCAAAACACAAAGTGGATAGATCCTACCAGTATCTACCCACCCTCGCAACGCACAAATAAATAAGCACATCACTTTCTGCTCTATTTATATTATACCACATAGATGGTGGTTTGTCAATAGGCTTTCTAGGAAAATTTGATGTCGCCCGTCTTATTTTGCGTTGCTAAGAATACGGTTATTTTTGTACCCTTTTTGCAGTTCCTTCACGACCTTATCAGTCGGCACGAAAGCGTATTAGAGCGGCACTTGACCGCTCTGGGAGGACTTGAACCGGAGGTTGAGGAAAACCCAGATAACGCATTACGCTTTGAGTGTGCTCGGGAAACATAGGCGACCTCCTATTTCAGGCGCTTCATAACCTCGCCGTCTGTCGGCAGGCTTACCCATATCGCCGCGAGCCTGCCGTCTCCTATTGCCGCGATACAGTTTTCGCAGAAGCGGACATATTCGGCATTGTCACAATCCCGCGCTCATATGCAAAGCCAGCCGTTCGACTTGTCGTAATATGTGGTCACGTTGTCCTTCATTAGGTATGTAACTCCGCTTTCGATCTCATCAAGCATTACCAGAGCGCCGTCCTTTGCTTCGGGCGGCGTAAGGCTTGCGGTTTTCCATTTGAGATACGCGTGGTAGCCCGATATCTGCTGTGCGATACCGGTTTCGGAATCTATTCCCAACTCAAAGCAGTTTATCATCACGGAACTGTCTTGATAACCGCCTTTATATGTAAACGAATATTCGTCCGCAACATATGCCGCCGTTAATTTATTGCGCGGCTTGGTGAAGTCGGCTTCAAAGCGGGTGCGGTTAAATCCGTTTACGTTAAAGGCATAAAGCTTGAGCTGCATGTCGTTCTTATAGCGCTTTTTACCCTGCGTTTTGTTATTGTAGTCGATAGCATTCGCGGGGCAGATATGCACACAGCCGAAGCATAGCTCGCAGTTGCTCCCGAATTTCGGCGAGCCGTTCTCCATTGTTATATTGTTATTCGGACAGACATACGTGCAAGCGCCGCAGTGACGGCAGCCATTCAACGTAAACAGCTTTCCGCAGTCGGTTTTCAGCGGCGGATAGTTTTGGTGCATTGCCTTGTTCAGCGCGGTATAAGGCGTTATTCTTGAAACGGCACGGCGTTTGATATCGGAGATTACTCGGTCAAGCCGACTGTCTATCCTTTTCCAAAGAGAAGCACTGTCGTTTGGTCCGAATTCGGGAAGATAGTTTCTCACCATTGTTATTTTGACACTGTACGAAAGACTTACTCCCTGTTTTTTGAGAAGCTCGTTTACAGCGCCGTCCGCTCCCGCAGCAAATCCGCCCTTTGTTATCACCGTGAAAATATACGCTTTTTTATTTGTTACACGCAGTTCGCCGAGAAAGCGCTCAACCGTTTTCGGCAGCCCGAAGAAGTAAACAGGGAAAACTATGCCGATAACGTCCGCATTACATTCGCCGCCGCTTTTCATATTGACGACCTCGGCGTTTATTTCCGCGGAAATTTTATTGGCGGCATACAAGCTGTTTCCCGTGCCGGAAAAGCAATATATTACAGACATAGTCACACCGTCCTGACGGGAATATTATGCCCCTTCAGGTGCTCTTTGACCTCGCCGACGGTAAGCTCGCCGAAATGAAACAGCGAAGCCGCCAATGCCGCCGAGGAATTTGTCCGCTCAAAAACCTCCGAGAAGTGCTCGATACGACCGCAGCCGCCGCTCGCGATAACGGGTATGCTGACGCGCTCACAGACGAAATTCAGCATTTCAATGTCAAAGCCGCCGCGAACTCCGTCGGTGTCTATGGAATTCAGGCAGATCTCGCCCGCGCCGCGCTCCTCGATCTCGCGTACCCAATCGCCGAGGTCGAGCTTCATATCAACGCGTCCGCCGTTGATGTAGACGGTATATCCGCCCTTGCCGTCGCGCTTTGCATCGATGCCGACAACTACGCACTGACTGCCGAATATCTCCGCCGCGTCGCTTATCAGCTTGGGATTCTTGACCGCCTGCGAGTTTACGGATACCTTGTCCGCACCGGCGCGGAGCGTATCGCGGAAGTCCTCGACCGAGGAGATTCCGCCGCCTACGCACAGCGGCACGAAAACATTCCGGGCGGTGCGCTTAACGACGTCCAGCATAACGCCGCGCCCCTCGTAGGAAGCCGTTATATCGTAGAACACGATCTCGTCCGCGCCCTGTCTGTTGTACTCGATCGCAAGCTCCACGGGATCGCCGACGTCCTTTACTCCCTCGAAATTAACGCCCTTGACTACTTTTCCGTTGCGCACGTCAAGGCACGGGATAATTCTTTTTGCAAGCATAATTTTCTCCTTTAACTATATGATAACTTTCATTACTTCGTCATACTTTTCGGAATACAGCGCTTTACTCCGCTCGGACAGCTTGTTAAAACTGCGCTCCAGTTTTCCGCGCACAAACTCAATGCCCTCCGCGATATCCGGCCCCCGCTTTACATACGCCAGATAAAACAGCGACGGCACGGAATCGAAATGCGATATCGCGTCCGCGTCGGCAACGCATATCTCTTCGACGCTTTGCTTTTCCGTCGGCTTGCTGCCGCGGTGATTTAAAATGCAGCGCTTCACAAGCCCGGTTTTGTCGTAGCCGAAACCGCCGAGTATCTCCCCGGCAATCCGAGCACCGTGGATATGATGCTCATCATAAAGCGAATAATCGGTTATAGATGCGATATCGTGAAGCCATGCCGCGATAGTTACCGCTTCAACATCCGCGCCGTATTTCTCCGCGAGAAAGACCGCGTTTTCAACCACTGCTCGTATGTGATAATAGCAGCCCATTCCGAAAAAGTTGCTTTCACTTTCGCAGCGCCGTCTGACCTCGCTTTGGAGGTATTCGATAATATCATTACGCATTTTGCGCACCCGCGTACCGCACCGCTTCGGCGAGGTCAAGACTGCCCGTATAAATGCTCTTGCCGCATATTGTGCCGTACAATCCCATTTCCTTGCAGGTTACGATATCGTCCATTGTGCGGACGCCGCCGCTCGCGATAATGCTGCATTTACCGTGAGTGCCGTCGTACAACGCCTTAAGCTGTTCGGCGTTCACGCCCGAAAGAGTGCCGTCCTTGGAAATATCGGTGAAAATGAAGTACTTCACGCCGAACGATATCATCTTGTTTGCGAGGTCGATGTAGTTCACGTCGGAGGCTTCGAGCCAGCCCTCTGTCGCGACCATTCCGTTAAGCGCGTCGATACCGACGACTATCTTCTCGCTGCCGAATTTCTCCACGGAATCTTTGACGAGCTGAGGGTTTTTCAGTGCCGCCGAGCCTAAAATAACGCGCGAAATTCCCATTTTCAGATACTCGCCGATAGTTTCGATATTGCGTATGCCGCCGCCGACCTCGACCTTTAGATCCGTCTTTTCGGCGACGTCGGTGTAAATTTTCGTGTTGACGGGTCTTCCCTCTTTCGCGCCGTCAAGGTCGACCATGTGTATCCATTCCGCGCCCGCCGCCCGAAACGACAGCGCCGCGTCAAGATAGTTGTCGGCGACCTTTTCCACGGTCGCGTAGTCGCCCTTGAACAGGCGCACCACGTTTCCGTCCTTAATATCTATCGCGGGTAAAATTACCATATTATCACCTCATAAAAGATTTTTCAGCTCCATTAGATTTGAGATCGTATGATCGGGCTGCTCCTCCGGACATGTCGGAGAACTGTAAACGGCAAAGCCCTGCTTTATCCACACGGTTTTCATTCCCAACGATTTTGCGGGCGCAATGTCATTGTCGAGCCTGTCGCCGATCATTACGGAGCTTTCAGCTGAACCGCCGGATCTCTTTAGCGCTCTCAGAAATATCTCCGGGTCGGGTTTTGCGATACCCTCCTCCGCCGAAGCGATAACCGAATCGAAATATTTCCGTATTCCCCAAGCTTCAAGCCGCTTTTCCGTGCCGAGTGATTGATTCGCGATAACGCCGATATGATAGCCCTTTTCGTGCAGATACCGCAGAATTTCCCCGGCTTCGGGATATAGCTTTTCATCTTCCTTGTGCCACGGAGTTTTTTTCAACCCGAAAAACTTTATCGCTTCAAGATCACCCTTTAAATTCTGCTTCTGAAAGAATATTCTCTTTTCGGTGAATTGTTCAAACGAAATATCCGTTCCCGCAATTACTTCGCGGATACGGTGATCATAACACTCCGTTTCGTCAACCAATGTCGTGCCTATGTCAAAAAACACATGGGTAATTTTTGTAAGCATATTCACTCACCTTCTGTCCGTTCAAAGCTCTCCAGCTCGCGGCAGAGCGCCAGAAAATCCGCGTAAACCGTAATAGTCTGCAAATACCGGAAATCGAGGATATATCCCGAAGCCCTGTGCCGCAGAAAATCCGCGTCCCATAACGGCACGGAGACAAATCCCTTTTTGTAATCGTATTTCAGAGGCTCGAACTTGTCGATATTTCCGCGGAAATACTTCACCTTAGCCATACACAGCTTGTTCACCCGGAACAGCAGCCCGATAACGTCCGTGCGCTCCACAAACGCGTCCTTGAAAATAAGGTGCTTATGTGAATTTTCCTTGTCGGAATACCACGCGTTGTCCTCGTGCTTCAAGCCGTACTTTTGAATCAAGCGCTCCTTATCGTCCATATTATATCACCTTTTGACGTCATAGTAAAATTTGTCCGCCGCTTCCCTGTCGCTGCCCGTAAAAATCGCCTTTGTGAGCTTTTTGTCCTTTATGAGATACCAATCTCCGAATTCGTCGAATTTGCGGCTTGAGGTAATAATGCGCGACCGTTTAAGAACTCCGTATTTCTGACCTCTTTTGTCGCCGAGTTGTTTCAGCCTAATCGCGAAATCCATATCCTCAAGGCTTACAAGAGTTTCGTCAAAGCCGCCGAGGGCTTCAAAATCCTTGCGGTAACACCAGAACATTCCGCCCATAAGCGCCGCCTTATGCTTTTTCATTATGGGAATGACATTCAGCGCCACATACGCCGCAGAGAAAAAGATACCCAATGACATTCTGTCAAACTTCGCTCTTGTTCCTCCGCCTATGAACTTTCCCGACTCCAGCATTGTCTTTATTTCGGCAAGCGAATCCTCTGTCATACAGCTGTCCGCGTCAATGGTCACGATAATATCTCCCTTTGCAAGCCTCGCGCCGTCGTTTCTTACGGAACTGATGCATTTGACCGTATTTTCGCAGACCTCCGCTCCCATTGCTCCCTCGATATCCACGGTCTTATCGGTGCAGCGGTTTGCGGAAACTATGATCTGCACTTTGTCATTGCCGACTTTTTCAGAAGCGCGCTTTACTGCTTCAATGCACTTCCCGATGTATCTTTCTTCGTTGTGCGCGGGTATTATAACGGAAAATGTGCAGTTATTCATTTTAAGCCTTAACTCCTTTCTTAAAGGCGATTGCGTAAAATTTAGCTTTTGCACAAATGCTTCAAATTCGTTCAGCTATCTCCAGAATAAGTGAAATATAATCGCAGGCATTAAGACAAGCCCGCCGAATGCAGCCCTTTGACAATCTGTCGGCGGCAAGTTTTTTATAGTCGATCTCAACATAAAGCGTGTCCTCGTATGCCGAGACATATATTTTTTCCGCGCGTTTGCAAAGAAAAACAGCCATTTTCACTTTATCAAATATGATGTTCGGGATATTCGGAAAACGCGCCGCGGCATATATCATAACCGCAGCGGAAGTGTTGTCGAATACACTTTCGGGATCGGTGGAGGTATCCGGCTCGGATATTAAAACATCATATACTCTTATCTCCGCGCAGCTCGTTATTACCGACAAACCGAGATTGCCCGATTGAAAAAGCGCCCGCTCAAAATTTTCGTACCGATGTTCGGGAGAGCTTTTTTCGTATTCGTATCTATCCATACAGCTATCGGAAACGGTAATTTTCTCGTCAAAGCAGCCGTCCAGAACATCTGCCAGAAAGTGATAATACGCAGCTTCGGCATTGTCGCTATAACGTCGAAACGGTAAAGCAAACCGCCTTAATTCGGATGTGCTGAACTTTTCGTCAAATACCACATCGAAATTGTTCCTATACATCACTTCCTCGCTTCTTACAGAAAACGTACAACTATTTCGATATCCGTTCTGCCGAAAACCTCTTGGATCATTTCGCGGACGTCCGTCCAATCAAGCCTGTCCAGTCCGCAGCCTATTTTCGGCATGGCTAAGCGTTTCATTTCGGGAACTTGTCCGCGCAGATCCTCCAGCGACTGGCACAGCGTTTGAAGCGTCGGCTTATGAAAATAGCGCTCCTTGGTCACCAGATTTCCTACGATAACCCCGTTCGTTTCGGTCATCAGACAATAACCCCTGCCCTGCCATTGCTTCGGAAATTGCTCGCAAAGCTGCTTTTTAACGCCCATTTTCGCAAACTGCTTGGCTATTCCCGCGCCCAGAGCAAAGTCGGAGCTTATACAATGACAGAGCGCGTAATTTCGAAGTATCTCCTCCGAGAACAGATCGCCGCTTTCCTCAACAAACGTCATAGCGCGTTGAACCTCCGCAGGATATTCAAGCCCGTTTCGCCGCTTTTTTCCGGGTGGAACTGCGCGCCGTAGACGTTCCCCGAGAACACCAGAGCGGGCACCTTCATTCCGTAGCCGCAGTATGCCGCGACATTCTCGCTTGGGCAGTCCGCCGCGAACGAGTGGACAAAATAAACGTACTCCCCTCCCCTTTCCAACAGCGGACATTTTTCGTTTAGCTCCAGCTCATTCCAGCCGATATGCGGAATGGGGAGGTTTTCGGGAGTCATCAGCTTTACCGTGCCCTTGATAAGCCCCAAGCCGTCCGTTTCGCCGAACTCGTAGCCTTTCTCGAAAAGCATCTGCATTCCCAGACAGATACCGAGCAGCGGCTTTTTTTGGACTTCCTCCTTGATAACACCGATAAGACCGCTCTCCCCGAGCATTCTCATCGCGTCGGGAAACGCTCCCACGCCCGGAAGTATCAGCCTGTCTGCGGCTCTCAGATCGTCCGCGGAGGCGGTTATTTTGTTCTCAAAGCCGAGAAAGTCCAGAGCGTTCTTCACGCTGAACAGGTTTCCAGCGCCGTAATCAATAATTGCGATCATTTGTTTCTCCTAACCAAATATCTCGGAGCTGTGAATTTTTATATGCTCCATAATATGCCCGATATTGCCCTCGCCCGCGAATAGGCTCATATCAAAAAAATTCTTGTCCGTGTTAATCCACAAAAGCGGATTTTTCTCCTCGCGAAGCATTATTTCGCGCTTCAACCCGCCCGCGTACACTTCAACGTATTCATCGCAAAGCGGATAGGAAAAATCCATTAAATGAACTAATCGGATATCCGTTTTGTCTATGCCCGTTTCCTCGTGCAGCTCGCGGTAAGCCGCCGAAAGTCCGTCCTCGCCTTGCTCGATCTTTCCGCCGACAAAATTGTACAGTCCCTTGTACGGGTCTTTGGCGCGCTTGCACATAAGCATAGTCCGCCTGTCGGGAGAAAACACCGCGATAACGTTATATCCGCGCATTACAGCGTTCCCTTTGTGGAGATCGCCGCGCCGTCGGTATTGGGACGCGTCGCCGCCTTGAGCGCGTAGGCGAGCGCCTTGAACAGCGCTTCGATCTTGTGGTGATCGTTCGAGCCATACTCCACGCGCAGGTGCAGCGTTATCCCCGCGTTGAACGCGAACGCTCTCATAAACTCCTCGGTAAGGCAAGTATCGAATTCGCCGACGCGCTCATTCGCAAATTCCGCGTTGAACACCAGAAACGGGCGCGCGCTGATATCAAGCGAACAAAAGCCCAGACTTTCGTCCATGGGGATAAACGCGGAGCCATAACGCATAATTCCCGACTTGTCGCCGAGCGCCCTTGCGAACGCTTGTCCGAGGACAATTCCCACGTCCTCGGCGGTGTGATGACCGTCAACGTGCAAATCGCCCTTTGCGTTCACTTCAAGCCCGAAGCCGCCGTGAACTCCGAGCGCCGTCAGCATATGGTCGAGAAAGCCTATCCCCGTACTTATATTAACATCTCCCCCATCAAGGTTCAGCTTAACGGTGATGTCGGTCTCCTTTGTTTTTCTTGTGATATCGGCTGTTCTCATTTTATCCCTCTTTCCGCACCTTTATGGAATTCGCGTGCGCCGTTAGTTTCTCGCGCTCCGCAATCAGGATGATATCGTCCGCCGCGTCGATAAGCGCGTCCTTGGTGTAGTAGATGTAGCTGGAACGCTTGACGAAGCTGTCCACTCCGAGCGGCGAGAAGAAGCGCGCCGTGCCCGAGGTCGGCAGAACGTGATTGGGTCCCGCATAGTAGTCGCCGAGCGGCTCGGGAGAATACTGTCCGAGGAACAGCGAACCTACGTTGTCGAGCCTTCCGACATATTCAAGAGGGTTCTCGACTACCGCTTCAAGGTGTTCGGGAGCGATCTTGTTCGCGATCTCGACCGCATAGTCCATATCGTCGCACACGATTATGCCGCCGTAGTTGTTCAGCGACTCGTCAATAATCTCCCTGCGCGAGAGCGTCGCCGACTGCCGCTCTATCTCGGCTTGGGTCTTTTCGGCGATATCCATGCTCGTGATTATCATAATTGCGGACGCTAATTTATCGTGCTCCGCCTGCGACATAAGGTCGGCGGCGAGATATTTCGGATTTGCTGTTTCGTCCGCGAGAACGAGAATTTCGCTCGGTCCCGCTACCATATCGATATCGACCGTACCGTAGACAAGTTTTTTCGCCGTAGCAACGAAAATATTGCCCGGTCCCACTATCTTGGAAACGCGCGGAATCTCCTCCGTACCGTAGGCAAGCGCCGCTATTGCCTGTGCGCCTCCCGCGAGGTAGATGCTGTCCACGCCGCAGAGCGCCGCCGCGACGAGTATATCCTTATTCGCCGTGCCGTCCTTGAGCGGCGGAGTTACCATAACGACCTCTTTTACTCCCGCGATCTTCGCCGGAATAGCGTTCATCAGAACCGACGACGGATACGCCGCCGTGCCTCCCGGAACGTAAAGTCCGACCTTATCCAGACCGCGCACGCGCTGACCCATAATAACGCCGTTCTCCTCGGTAACGCAGAAGCCCTCGCGCTTCTGGCGGGTGTGGAACGCGGTTATGTTCTCGACCGCGTTGAGCATTGCGTTCACGAAATCGGGCGACTTTTCGTTTGCCTCGGTGAGCGCGTCCTGTATCGCCTCGTCGGGAACGCGGTAGTACTGCGCGTTCGGGCAGTCGAACTTCGCGGTGTATTCCTTGACCGCCTTGTCGCCGTTCGCCTTAACGTCCTCCAGAATAGCCTTTACGGTCTTTTCAACCTCGGCGTTGACCTCTCCCGCACGCTTTTCGACCTCGGCGAGGAATTTTTTCTCGTCGCCGTTTGCTTTGATTATCTTTATCATGCCTTATCTCCTTTGTTGTTGAATTCTTCCATTTCGCGAATTCTCTCATTCTTTATGAGATCGACTATTTTCAGGATCTTCTCCTGCTTTAATTTCAGACTTACCGTATTCACGATAAGCCGCGCGGAGATCGGCGCGACATCGCGGCAGACCTCCAGACCGTTTTCCCTAAGCGTAGTTCCCGTTTCAACGATATCGACTATGCCGTCCGCAAGTCCGACTAAAGGAGCAAGCTCCACGCTGCCCTCGATCTTCACAATGTCAACGTCGATTCCCAGACCCTCGAAGTAGCCGCGAGTTACGTTGGGATATTTTGTCGCGACCGTTTTTACACCGTAGCCCGCAAAGAAATCCGTGCCCTTTTTCACGGCGAGCGAGAACTTGCATATGCCGAAGTTCAGGTCGGCAATCTCGTAAAACTTGCCGCCGTGCTCCATTATCGTATCTCTGCCGACAATTCCGAGGTCGCACACGCCGTGCTCAACGTAGGTGATAACGTCCGCCGCCTTTGCGAGAACTACCTCGATATTCTCTCCGGGAATAGACAAAATCAGCTTTCTGCCCTTGTTGCGAAGCTCCGAAACATCGTAGCCGATATTTTCCAGAATATCGACCGCCTTGCTCTCGATACGCCCTTTTGTGAGCGCAATTCTGACCATTTTGTTTTCCACCGCTCACACCTCCTCGGACATGATTTTTCCGTCTTTATCAACGATATCCACGCGCTTTATATTGTGATTTTTCGCGTATTTCGCCGCGCATTGCGGTTCCCCGAGAAAACGGTAAACGATCTTTCCCTCGCCGATAAGCTGCTCGCAGTGCTTCATTACAGTAATATTGTCTTCGCCGAAAACAAGCACATCGGGCGATCTCATAAATTGCGCTCTGTCCTTTTGCAAAAGAACCTTTGCCGCCGCTTCAACATTCACAGCAAATCCGACCGCGTCCGCGTCTCTGCCGAATTCTCCGAGCAGCCTGTCATACCGTCCGCCCGATAGCACGGGCTGACCGTAACCCTCGACAAAGCCGCGGAAAATTATTCCCGTATAGTAATCCTTTTTATGAACAAGACCGAGATCGACGCGGATTTTTTCTTTTGGTATCAGCTCCCCGAGCTTTTCACAAAGCTTTTTCAGCTTATCAAGCTTTTCTTCGATAATCTCTCCGTGCAGATACTTCCGCGCCTCGTTAAAGACTTCAAACCCACCGAACAATCTTGGCAAAGCCTTAAACGCCGCTCCGTCATCGCCGATATGATCTTCAAAAAGCCGATCAAGAGCCGGCAGCTCCTTTGTATCGATAACGTGCCGCAGCTTATTGACCGTAAGATCGTCATATTTGCGTTCCGCGATAAGCTCCGCGAATATCCCGCTGTCGCCGATCTCCAGACGGTAATCCTCATCGCACGCAGCAAGCGCCTTAGCCGCCAGCACAAGCGCCTCGACAGCCGCCGCGCCTCTTTCGCCGCCGAGGATCTCAATTCCGCATTGGGATATCTCATCGTCACGTCCGCTGTCCTTGGGGTTCACCATGAAGATATTCTGATTGTAGAACAGCTTTAGCGGCAGCTCCTCGGAGCGTAAACGCGTTGCCGCAAGCCTTGCTATCGGCATTGTGCTGTCGGGGCGGAGCACCATAAGGCGGTTTTTGCCGTCGACCAGCTTGTACATCGTTTCCTGCGGAAAATACCGCGCCTTGCCGTTGAATACGTCATAAAACTCCAGACCCGGGGTTATCACCTCGGAATATCCGTAGCTCTCAAAAAGCTTTGTAATACGCTCGGAAACGGCACGCTTCGCGGCGCACTCCTCAAACAGCAGATCCCGCGTTCCCTCGGGAGTAAGTAAATCATTTCTTCTCAAAACTATATTTCCCTTTCATCACACTTTAACATAATAATGTGTTAGCATAGCATTGTGCTACTATAATATAGTAGCACATTAAAAACGAATTGTCAAGCGGAGCGGGATATTTCGGAAGTAGCTCCAAAAATATTCAACACTCCGCAAAACATTTTGTTACAATTACATATCAAACAACGTAAACTGCGCCGACTGCTGAAAACCGTTAAACACGCCCATTGCTTTCAGCTTTTCGATAACGGTGCTGTTTACGCCGCTCGTCTGCTGAATTTCGTCAATACTTATGCAGTCGCCGCTGTCGATAGCCTCCTTGAGCTTTATCGCCGCGTTTTCGCCGCAGCCCGAAACCGCCATAAACGGCATTCTCAGCTTGCCGTCCTCGACCTTGTAGGTTACGGCGTTGGATAGCTTCGCGTCGACGGGCAGCACCTCGATACCGCGCATCATCATCTCGTATACGAGCTGAAGTGCTTCGACGATACCCTTTTCCTTAGCGCCGGGGGTCGGCATTGACTGGATAGCCTTGATACGCTGCTTGACAGCCTCCTTGCCCTGCAAAATCACTTCAAGCTCCATATTATCGGTGTGCTTGGTGAGGGTCGCGGCGTAGAACTCGGCGGGCTTGTATATCTTGAACCACGCCAGCTTGACCGCCGCCGTAACATATGCCGCCGCGTGAGCCTTCGGGAACATATACTTTATCTTCTTGCAGCTCTCGACATACCAGTCCTCGACGTTGTGATCCTTGAACGCCTGATATATCTCGTCGTTGAACAGCTTTTTCGCGTTGCCCTTACGGGTTATCTCCATAATCTTGAACGCCATGGACGGATCCAGCCCCTTGTGCATAAGGTAGACCATTATGCTGTCGCGCGTTCCGATAACGTTTGAAATGGTACAGGTTCCGCTTTTGATAAGATCCTGCGCGTTGCCGAGCCAGACGTCCGTGCCGTGCGACAAACCCGATATCTGGAGCAGGTCGGAGAAGCATTTCGGCTGCGCATCGACAAGCATCTGCATTGCGAAGCTCGTGCCGAATTCGGGGATACCCCATGTTCCGCACTGTACGCCGATATCGTTTGGATCGAGATTCAGCGGCTCGGTCGACGTGAACAGCTTGTAGACCGCGGGGTCTGATGTCGGCACATCCGCGATCTTCATTCCCGTCATATCCTCCAGGTGCTTGTAAAGCGTAGGCACATCATGTCCAAGCTCGTCGAGCTTCAAAATCGTATCATGGAGCGCGTGGAAGTCGAAGTGCGTCGTTATCATATCGCTCTCGGTCTTGTCGGCGGGGTGCTGCACGGGCGTGAAGTCGTAGACCTCGTAATCGTTAGGCACGACGACCATTCCGCCCGGGTGCTGTGAGGTCGTTCTCTTAACGCCTGTGCAGCCGATAGACAGACGCTCCATTTCCGCGTTGTTGAACGAAATGCCGCGCTCCTCGCAGTATTTCTTGACGAAACCGAACGCGGTCTTTTCCTGAACGGCGGAGATAGTTCCAGCCTTGAATACGTGATCCTTGCCGAACAGTTCCTCCGTGTAGCGGTGAACCTTGCCCTGAACCTCTCCCGAGAAGTTCAGGTCGATATCGGGCGCTTTGTCGCCCTTGAAGCCGAGGAACGTTTCAAACGGAATATCGTGTCCGTCGCGGATCATTTCAATTCCGCAGTTCGGACAGCTTTTCGGCGGCAGATCGAAGCCCGACTGCACCGAGCCGTCCGTTATGAACTCGTTGTAGCGGCATTTCGGGCAGCGGTAATGCGGAGCGAGCGGATTTACCTCGGAGATACCCGACATTATCGCAACGAACGACGACCCGACCGAGCCACGCGAACCGACAAGATAGCCGTTGTCCTCGGAGTATTTTACAAGCTTCTGCGCGATCATATAAAGCACCGAGAAGCCGTACTTGATTATCGCGTCAAGCTCCTTTTGCAGACGCTTTTCAACGATCTCGGGAATCTTATCCTCGTACCCGTACCATGCCATGGCTCTGCCCCAGCACAAGTCCTGAAGCTCCTGCTCCGCGCCCTCGATAGACGGCGTGTATGTTCCCTTGGGGATCGGGCGGATATCGTCGTCGATCATATCGGCGATAGCGTTCGTATTGGTCACAACGACCTCAAACGCTTTCTCCTCGCCGAGGTAGTCAAATTCCTTGAGCATTTCGTCGGTGGTTCGCAGATACAGCGGCGCTTGGTTATCGGCGTCCTTGTAGCCCTGTCCCGCCTGCAAGATGGTGCGGAAGATAGCGTCCTCCTTGTCCTTGAAATGAACGTCGCAGGTCGCAACGCACTTTTTCCCGAGCTTGTCCGCAAGGTCGACGATACGCTTGTTGAGCATACGAAGCCCCTCCTCGTCGGGAACGCGCCCCTCGCGCACGAGGAATTGATTGTTCGCTATCGGCTGGATTTCCAGATAATCGTAAACAGCGGCGATCTGCTCGATCTCTTCCTGCGATTTGTTGTCAAGAATCGCGCGGAAAAGCTCGCCCGCCTCGCACGCCGAGCCGATTATCAGACCCTCGCGGTGCTTTTGCAGCTCCGAAAGCGGAATACGCGGCTTCTTGTAAAAGTAATTAAGGTTAGACAGAGATATCAGCTTGTAAAGATTTTTCAAGCCCTCTTTGTTCCTGACAAGGATTATCATATGGTATGTCGGCAGCTTCTTCGCGTCAACTCCGCCGAGAATTCCATTGAGGTCGCCGAGCTTCTCAAGCGTACCGAGCTTACCTGCGTCGGACAGCAGCCGCAGAAATATCGCCGTGAGCATTTTCGCGTCGTCAATGGCGCGGTGGTGGTTGAAGTCGCCGAGCTTATACTGCTTGGCTACGGTATCGAGCTTGTGATTTTTAAGATTGGGCAGCGCGGCTCTGCACAGCGCTACGGTATCAACGGAGCTGTATCTGTACTCAACGCCATGACGCACGCACGCCGCTTTGATAAACGACGTATCAAAAGACGCGTTATGCGCGACAAGCACAGCGTTCCCAACGAATTTCAGAAAATCGTCGAGAGCCTTTTTCTCATCGGGAGCGTCGGCTACCATATCGTCGGTAATGCCCGTTAGGTTGGTTATCTCCTCGGGAATGGGAATTCCGGGATTGACGAACATCTGAAACTCATCAACTATCTCGCGGTTGACGAGCTTGACCGCGCCAATCTCGGTCATTCTGTTCGCGGCGGGCGACAGTCCGGTAGTCTCTAAGTCGAACACAACGATCTCGCCGTCAACGGGATAATCACAGCAGCCCGAGATCAGCGAACCCGAATCATTTACAAAATATGCCTCAACGCCGTAGATCATCTTCATGACCTTTTCGTCCTTGTTGATCTTTTCGATAGTGTTCATTGCTTCGGGATAAGCCTGAAGATTTCCGTGATCAGTTATCGCGACAGCCCTGTGCCCCCACGCGTGAGCCTGTTTTATCAGATCCGCGGCGGGAGTTATCGCGTCCATATCGGACATATTCGTGTGCATATGAAGCTCAACGCGCTTCTGCTCCGCAGTATCCTTGCGCGACTGCGTGGTAACTCCCGCGATTGTATTCGGGCGGATATTCAGCGCTTTTGCGAACGTGTCATACTCAAACTTTCCCGAAACTATGATCGACTTTCCGGGCGCGATATTCCCCTTAACCGCGTCCGTGTTCTCCACTCCGGTGATGATCTTCAGTATCTGCGAGGAAGTCTTGTCCGAGAAATACGCGGTAAATATCAGCGTTTTCCCGTCGCGCGAGGTGCGCTCGTCCGTCTTGAAAACCGTACCCCAGACAGTCGCTTCGTCCTGATCGCCGAAAGGCTCCGCCATCGGCGCGGGCGGGTCGAAATTGCCCTTGCCGTAGAACAGCTTTGCGGTGTCGCCGAAATGCTCGTTTTCAAAGCCGAGAATGATCTCGGTCGGCTCGGCGAGGAACTGCGGTTTTCTTGAACGCGCTCCGCCCGAATATCCTCCGCCCGAGCCGCCGTTCTCGCGCGGAGGCGGCGGAACATCGTCGGAAACGGAGACCCTCGCGACAGGCGCGCTCTGCTCCTGCTGAATGTATTCGTCAACGTCAAGCTCATTGTCCGAGGACAGCACAACGGTTATATTCTTGCCGAAAAATCCATGAACAAACGTTTCAAGCTTCTTCTCCATTCCCATGCCCGTCAGCAGATTTTTTCCGCCGTTTTTCAGGGTAAGCTCGTAGGTGCTGTCGTCGTTGGACAGCTCCGCACCGTCAAGATAGCCGTTTATTGCAATATGCTTTCTTTTTAAAAGCTCGATAACGTCAAATATGTACTCATCGCTGAACAAACTGATATGATACTTCGGGTAAATCGTCACCTCCGTTTTGTCCAGTTCATCCGATATAACGTCGGAAGCCGCCAGCAGTTCCTTCATCGGAACAAGCTCGTCCAGCTCCAGATTTATGTTAAGTAAATTTTTCGTTTCGTCGCGCAGAATTTTCAGCACGCGCCCCTTGCCGATGACCTCGGGCAGGCTGACATTTTCCAGCAGATCAAACAACGTCGCACTCATTAAAATTTCCTCTCTTACAGCTTTTCAATTTCCTTTTTAAGCTCCTCTAGAATTTTGTCCTCGGGAACCTTACGGAGTATCTTACCCTTGGCGAATATCAGCGCCTCGCCGTCGCCGCCCGCAATACCGATATCGGCCTCGCGCGCTTCACCCGGACCGTTGACCGCGCAGCCCATTACCGCAACCTTTATCGGCTTGTCGATACCGCGGAGCATTTCCTCAACGCGGTTCGCGAGCGGTATCAGGTCTATCCTCGTTCGTCCGCAGGTCGGGCAGGAGACGATCTCGATCCCGCCGCCCATTCCGCAGGCTTTAAGGATATCCTTTGCGGCGTATACCTCGCGAACGGGGTCGGCAGTCAGCGAAACCCGGATAGTGGCGCCAATGCCGTCGCACAGCAGAGAACCTATCCCGACTGCGGATTTCAGCAAACCCATATGCTCTGTTCCCGCTTCGGTAACGCCGAGGTGCAGCGGATAGTCCGTTTTCTCCGCAAGCAGCCTGTAAGCCGCGATCGTTCGCCGAACATCCGACGACTTTATGCTGATAACGATATCGTCAAAATCACAGTCGTTAAGCAGCTTGACGTGACCAAGAGCACTTTCAACAAGCGCTTCGGTTGTGGGACTGCCGTATTTTTCCAGAAGCTCGCGCTCCAGCGAACCCGAATTCACGCCTATCCTTATCGGAACGGCGTTTTTGCGGCACGCGTCGGCGACCGCCTTTACCTTGTCCGCGCCGCCGATGTTCCCGGGATTTATACGAACCTTGTCAACACCGGCTTCAACACACGCAAGAGCTATCTTGTAATCAAAATGAATATCCGCGACTATCGGCACGAACACCGCGTTTTTGAGCGCCGTTATCAGCGGAACGTTCTCTATATGCGGAACAGCCGCGCGAATTATCTCGCAGCCCGCCTTTTCAAGCGCGACCGCCTGTTCAACGCTTTTTTCAATATTGTCGGCGGGAACACTCAACATTGACTGAACATAAATTTTGCCGCCGCCGAGCGTCAAATTGCCAACTTTTACCTTTTTCAATTAAATCCTCCCGTTGCAAGCTTTACAATGTCGTTAAATGTCACCACGACCATAAGCAGCATAAGCAGCGCAAATCCCACGAAATGCACCATGCCCTCCACCTCCGGCTTTACGGGCTTTCTGCGTATCGCCTCTATTATCAGGAACACGAATCTCGCGCCGTCCAGAGCGGGTATCGGAAGAAGATTGAACACGCCGACGTTTATCGTTATCAGTGAAACGATGTTCATGAAGTCGGAGAACGTGTACTGGCTCACCGCCTCGGAGATAACCGTGCCCACGCCGATAGGTCCCGACAGATCGTTCAGCCCGTACTTTCCGCGAAGCATATCCACCAAGGTCATTATGATGATACGCGCCGTCGAGCAGCTCTCACGGAAGCCCTCCGTGACAATGTTAGTGAAAGTTTTTTCAAGTCTGTAAACGTAAAAATCGAAGTATATCCCGTTTGTTCCGTTTTCATTTTCGGTAGTCATAAATTCCACGTCTTTAATGGTGATTTTTTCTCCGTTGCGCTTCACCACAAAGTCAAACACAAGATTCCCATTGGCGTTCTTGCGGTCGCTGCTCTGTAGCTTGTAGGTAACGTCGGAAATGGAAAAAACCGTCATTCCGTCCACGCTCAGTATCTCGTCGTCCTTCATAAGGTAATTGCTGGAAACGCTTTCATCACGAAACTCAACGATAGTCGTCGAAGCAATCGCGGACGAGGTTATAAGCGAGACGATAACCACAATATATCCAAGTATCAGATTCATAAGCGGTCCTGCGAGAATGACGATCATCCGCTGCCAGACGGGTTTTCTGTTAAACGCGCGGGGATTGGAATCAGGCGCGATCTCTCCCTCGGCATATCCTCCGTCCTCGCCCTCAAACGAGCATGAGCCGCCTATCGGAAAGGCGCGGATAACATATTCGGTCTCCTTGCCCTTTTTCCGCAGAATGACGGGTCCCATTCCGAACGCGAACTCCTTAACGTAAATACCGCAGAGCTTCGCCGCAATAAAATGCCCGAGCTCGTGCAGAAGAATTATAACACAGAATACAAGAATTGCTATTACAATAGGCATATTTACTCTCCAAACTTTTTGTACACATAATTTTCCGCCGCCGTCCGCGTTTCGAGAATGTCATCCAGCGACGGTTCTTTTATATAATGAACCTCCGACAGCGCAGCACTGACCGCCTCGCCTATATCGAGGAAACGTATCTTATCGCGCAGAAACAACGAAACCGCCGCCTCGTTCGCGCAGTTTACGATACACGGAGCGTTGCCGCCCTTTGCTATCGCCTTTTTCGCGGCGGCAAGACAGATGAACGTTTCCTCGTCCGCGCGTCCGAATGTAAGCTCGCCCACGTCGAAAAGCGAAAGCTTCTTCGCGGGGCACGGCAAGCGCTTCGGGTAGGTCAGCGCAAGCTGTATCGGCAGGCGCATATCGGCGCTGCCGAGCTGCGCGATTATCGCGCCGTCCTCAAACTCCACCGCCGAATGTATAATACTCTGCCGCTGCACCACGATCTCCACCTGCTCGGACTTCGCTCCGAACAGCCATACCGCCTCGATTAGCTCCAGACCTTTATTCATCAGCGTTGCGCTGTCAATCGTTATCTTCGCACCCATGTTCCAGTTGGGATGCCTGAGCGCCTGTTCTTTGGTAATATTTTCCAATTCATCAGATTTTTTTCCGTAAAAAGGTCCGCCCGAAGCCGTCAGGATTATCTTGGAAAAGTGGTTCTCCCCCGCTCCCATAAGGCACTGAAATATCGCCGAATGTTCGCTGTCGATCGGGAGAAGCTTAACGCTGTGCCGCTTCACCGCTTCGGTAACTAGCTTTCCACCCGCTACAAGCGTTTCCTTGTTTGCCAGAGCAACGTCGTTCCCCGCTTCAATCGCCGAAAGCGTTGGCAGCAGCCCGTCTATTCCTACGACCGAGTTCACAACTCGTCCGCATTTCAGCGCCGCAAGCTCGCGAACGCCGCTGCTGCCCGACAGTACTTTGATATTTGTATCGGCAAGCCGCGTTTTCAGATCACCATAACGGCTTTCATCCGCAACCGCGACATATTCGGGCTTGAATTCCCGCGCCTGCCGCTCAAGCAGAGCGGTGCTGCTGTTCGCGGACAAAGCCCTCACCCTTATATTATGCGCGCGGCAGACGTCTAATGTCTGCGTGCCTATCGAGCCGGTCGAGCCGAGCAAAACGATGTCATTCATATTGTAACCCGAGTTCCTTTCAAATTGCGTGCCGTTTAACAAAATCGCCCATTCAAGAATATGAATGGGGATTTTTCGTTATTGCATTACCGGAGAAAGAAATTTAAACACCACATACAAAAACGGAGCGACGAAAAGTACGCTGTCAAATCGGTCGAGAACGCCTCCGTGTCCCGGCATAAGGTTTCCGAAGTCCTTAACGTCGTACTGCCGCTTTATGACCGACGCGGACAGATCGCCCAGCACTCCCACGCCCGAAGCCAACATTCCCACAGGAATAAGCACCGCATAGTTCATCTTGACGTCTGACGGGAGCAGAAGATTATATACCAGACACTGCACCGCGACGACAACCCCGACGGTAACGATTCCGCCGATAAGCCCCTCAACGGTTTTCTTCGGACTGATCTCGGGACAAAGCTTATGCTTACCGAGGAATGTTCCCACAAAATACGCTCCCGAATCCCCGAACCAAGCGCAGAACAGCAGATACACAACCATAAACACACCCGGATAGAAATCCCACGTCGGGTCGAGATAGCGGATATAGACGATACAGCTGAGCGACGCGGGAATAACCAGCGCGGCGCTTCCGCAGGTCGCTATATTCTCGAACTTGACCGTTTTGTGACCGAAAAGCATTATAGACAGCAGTATCAGTACATACACAAGATAAACGGGCACGGACAAACGATTAAGAAACGGTATATTGTACAAAAACGGCACTGCCAGAGAGAAAATAACACAGAACCAACAAAGCCCCTTATGTTTTTCACACTTTACGGCGTGAATAATCTCCCATGTTCCTATCGCTCCGAAAATCGACAGCACCGACATATACAACCATTTGTTGTCGATAAACAGAATGCTCACGCCCACCACTATGCCGACAAGCGCGGTCAGAATTCGTTTTAGCATAAATTTGCCTTTCCATTGAATACTAAATGCCGCCGAATCTGCGGTTTCTCCCCGCGTATTCGCGTATCGCGTACTCAAGATCTTTTTTTGTAAAATCGGGCCAGAGCACGTCCATAAAGACGAATTCGGCATACGCCGCCTGCCATATCAGAAAATTCGACAGACGCTGCTCCCCGCTCGGACGTATCACCAGATCGAGCGGCGGCATTTCGCTTGTATACAAGTATTCCCCGATAAGCTCTTCGGTTATGTCCTCCACCGACAGTTCACCCGAAACACACCTTTTGGCTATCTGCTTCGCGGCACTGCATATCTCGGCTCTGCCGCCGTAGTTCAGCGCTATCCCGACAATAAACCCCGTGTTGTCCTTCGAGGTCTGCATAATGTCAACAAGCTCGTCTTGAATATCCTTGTCAAACGGCTCGATATCGCCGAGTATGATGATCCGGATATTCTCGTCAGCCGAGGCGCGTATATCCTTAAGATACCGCCGCAGCAGATCCATTATGCCCTTGATCTCATCGGGCGGTCTGCGCCAGTTCTCCGTTGAAAACGCGTAGAATGTCGCGCATTTCACGCCAAGCTCGCGGCACCAGTTTATCGTTTTCTTGAACACCGCCGCGCCCTGATTATGTCCGAAATTCCGCGGCATTGCGCGCTTCTTTGCCCAGCGCCCGTTTCCGTCCATAATAAAGCCGATGTGCTGCGGAACGTTCTCCATCAAATCGCCATGATCTCCTTATCCTTTTCCTCGCCGATCTTGTCTATCTGCTCGATAAACTTGTCGGTGAGCTTCTGAATGTTCTTCTCCGCTTCCTTAACGTCGTCCTCGGTGATCTCGTTAGCCTTTTTCTTTGCCTTGATCTTGTCGATACCGTCGCGGCGGACGTTGCGGACAGCGACCTTGCTCTCCTCACAGATCTTGCTGACCTGCTTGCAAAGCTCCTTACGTCTGTCCTCGGTAAGCTGCGGGAACGCGATTCTCAGAACGCGCCCGTCATTTGTTGGGTTGATACCGAGATCGGAAGCCTGAATAGCCTTTTCAATGGGCTTTAACTGCGAAGCGTCATAAGGCGAGACCACAAGGATCCTCGCCTCGGCGACAGAGATCGAAGCCATCTGATTTATCGGGGTCGCCGTGCCGTAATAGTCCACGGTGATCCTGTCGAGAACGGTAGGATTTGCTCTGCCCGCGCGGATAGTTCCAAGCTCGTTTTCAAGCGCGTTAATGCACTTGCCCATTCTTTCCTTTGTATTGTCAATAACATCTTTCATGGTAATTCTCCAATCTGCAATAATTACTTATGTTTGGTGACCAATGTGCCGACAGTTTCGCCCATTACGGCGTCGTAAATATTGTCGGGACGATTGAGGTCAAACACGATTATCGGGATATTGTTTTCGGTGCAGATAGCGGCAGCGGCGCTGTCCATTACCTGCAAACGCTTTACCAGCACTTCATGATGAGTGATCACGTCGTATTTTACCGCGTCGTGGAATTTCTTGGGATCCTTGTCGTAAATTCCGTCGACCATAGTCGCTTTCAGAATAACGTCGGCTTTAAGCTCCGCCGCACGTAATGCCGCGGCGCTGTCCGTCGAAAAGAACGGATTGCCCGTACCGCACCCGAAAATGACGATCCTGCCCTTTTCAAAATGCCGCAGCGCCTTGCCGAGAATAAACGGCTCGGCTACCTGCTGCATGGTTATCGCCGTTTGTACGCGAACCGTACAGCCAAGCCCCTCCAGAACGTCCGCGACAGCAAGGGCGTTCATCGTCGTCGCGAGCATACCGATATGATCCGCACGCGCTCTGTCCGGGCTGTTGGAGCTTCTGCCCCTCCAGAAATTTCCGCCGCCGACGACTATGCCTATCTGCGCGCCCGCGTCAGCCGTTTTTTTGATGCTGCGGCAGATATTCTCGACGGTAGGAAAATCCAGACCCGTCTCCTTATCTCCCGCAAGCGCTTCTCCGCTTAGCTTCAGCAGCACCCTTTTGTACTTCGGCGTTCCAACATCACTCATCACATAACCTCCCGCGATCAATAATCCAAAACCCTTATTCTTCCCAGAATTTTCGCTCCGTCGGACACCTTTTCGCAAGCGTCCAGCGTATCCTTCTCGGACATCACGCCCGTGACAAACGCAAGCTCGTTCTCGGGCTGATTTTTGGAGGACAGATATTCAACATTGCCGAAAAGAGCTTTAATGACCGCCTTTGTGACCTCGGCGTTATCCGCGGAGAGCCTGATGTAGTTTGCGCAGGTAAATCTCTCAAAAGGACGGATAAACGACTGCTCACTGTCGACCCACGTCAGCGAACGCGAGGTATCGGAGTGCTTAACCGCCGAGATGATATCGGAAACCACCGCGCTTGCCGTTGGGAGCTTTCCCGCACCCTTGCCGTAGAATACTACGTCGCCCGTGGCGTCGCCGCGCACCAATATAGCGTTGAACACGTCGTTTACGCCCGCCAGCTGGCTTTCGTCCTTGATAACCGCGGGGAACACGCCGATAGATATCTCGTTTCCGTCCTCGCGGCGGGCGCAGCCGATAAGTTTTATCTTCGCGTCGTAGCTGTCCATGTATTCAACGTCCTCAAGCGTTACCTTAGTAATGCCCTCGGTGTGTACGTTATCGGGGTAAACATGCTTTCCGAACGAAAGCGACGCCAGTATGCAGATCTTTCTGCAAGCGTCTATTCCCTCAACGTCGGCGGTGGGGTCGTGCTCCGCGTAGCCCAGCTCCTGAGCCGTTTTAAGAGCCTCCTCGAAGCCCATGCCGTCGCGTATCATCTTTGTCAGAATGAAGTTCGTCGTTCCGTTGAGAATACCCGCGATCTCGTCGATCTCGTTTGCTTCAAGGCACGCATGAATTGGCTTGATTATCGGGATACCGCCGCCGACGCTCGCCTCGAAGAAGAAGTTGACGTTCTTCTCCTTTGCGATAGCCAGCAGCTCTGCGCCCTTAGCCGCAACAAGCTCCTTGTTTGAGGTAACGACGCTCTTCCCCGCTTCCAGAGCGGACTTGACGTACCCGTAGGAGAATTTCAAGCCGCCGATGACCTCGGCGATAACGCTCACCTCGGGGTCGTTGAGGATCACATTAAAATCCTTGACAAACTTCTCCGCGAACGGACTGTCGGGGAAATCCCTCACATCCAGAATATACTTTATATCAAGCGGCTCACCCGCTTTCTTCTCAAGGCTTTCCTTATTCTTATAGAAAACCTCGACGGTTCCCGAGCCTACCACGCCATAGCCCAGAACGGCTATTTTTGCCATAATCGAACAATCCTTTCCGTTTGATTTTACATCTATCATCTTATTATACCACAATATTCACAATATTGCAAGTATTTTTTGGCAAATATTATACAACATCTATACATTTATAATTATACCACACTTTGAGAATTATTTCAAGTAAAAATTCCCGTACCTCTCGGAACGGGAATTTTTATCAATCTTTATTGGCAGCTTTTATTCTGCCGGAGCACTTCAGCAGAGCAGTTAAGAAAAGAATTATCCCTGCGCCCGTGAGAATATGTCCTATTCCCGCAATACCGGAGATAGCCGCATCCGCGCCCTTGGAAAGCTCCGTGCCGAGGACCTGCGTTACTCCGCGCACCGCCATCATTATTGCCGCAATCGGCACGCCCGTTGCAGGACTGCAACAACTAAATACCAAATTCAATTTCAATTCCGTTTTCGTCGGAAACTCTCACAACCTCAATCATAGTTGTGGCTACCTCGCGCTTTTCTTCAAGCGATAAGCTATCCCATTTTTCCAGCGGCTCGGAAAGGGGTTTCGTGTCTACTTCTTTTTGCTTTCGCTGCCGCTGATTGAGTTTCTTTTCGAGTGCGGTTTTCTTTTCGTGCAGTTCGGCAATGCGGCTTTGTATGTAGCCGAAAAGCACGTTATCGGCTTTGGGCAGCTTTGACATAAGGTCGCGGATCTCTTCATCACAAGCAACAAGTTCCGCGTTTATTTTCTCGACCTCGGCACTCGGTTTGACGCGTTTCTTTTTCATAATTTCAAGCGTTTTTATTCGCTCTTTCATAGCCTCAAAAACCACCTGTTCCACGTCGTCGGGACGCGTTTTCCACGTTTGCCGCAAACAGCCGCCGAAATGACGATAACCGTTATCGTGATAATAGCGGTATTGCTTTGTGTGCTTTGTATTCCAAGAGGAAACAATAAACGGCGAATAACCGCAGTGAGCGCACTTTACAAGTCCCGTAAGCCACGAATTAACGGACGTTCCGTTACTCGGAATTTTATGATTGTGGCTCTTTTTGTCTTGAACGGCAAGCCAAGTTTCGCTGTCGATCAAGCCCTCGTGATATCCGACTTTTATAAACGGCTTAATGCCCTTTCTGTTATTGCGGTAGCCGTGTAAAAACAGTCCGTGAACGCCGTCATACGCGCTTATATCATCAAGCATTTCCACGCCCTGCGCCGCGTAGTAACGGTAAATTTCCGCGTCCGCGCGGACATACAGCGGGCTTTCAAGCAAGCGTGATATTTGCGTAACATCAATATTGAAATTTTCCTTACCGACAAATATCTCACGCAGCCGCTTTATTACATCGCTTAACGAGTTGGACGGCTCTTTGTAAATCTCATAAGCCGTCGTAATTGCCGCCGCTTCATCGCCCGGAACAAGCACGGAACCCGTTTTCCCGTTGATCGTGCGGCGTTCGGGAACATACCCGAAATACACCTTTCCGCCTTGATAAAATCCCGTTTCACGCGCCTTTGTGTCATAAGCGTCAGCAACTCTGGCGGCAATTGTTTCGCGCTCGAATTCGGCAAAATTAAGCAGATTATTCCTCATCATTCTGCCCTCTTTGGTTTCCGTATTAAACGGCTCCGAAAGCGAAATAACGCTTACTCCGAGTTTGTCAAGTGTGTCCGTGATGTTGAGATATTCGCGCATATTACGCGAAAAACGGTCGTACTTCT
>CAYWIP010000031.1:0-27804 GCA_964458395.1 uncultured Ruminococcus sp. | reverse complement strand
AGATCGCTGATACCGACTTCAACGGCGTTGTAATGCTCAACGGCGGTCAGATGGCGGACGGCACCAAGGCTGTAAACGGCAAGTTTGATTATGCAAGCGGAGAGGCTAAGGCTGCTCGTCAGCTCACAAAGTCCGACATCAACATCGTTGGCGACCAGCTTTGGGACAATAACGCGAATGCTGCTTGGAAGGAGCTCAATGCAGCTTGGACTCGCACAGCGGGTCAGCCTGCTACAAACGGCCCCGATAAAGTAGACCTTACCTTTAAGTACAATTCGGCCGACAACACTTGGAGCTGTATTGAAGCTACGAACGGCGCAGCAGTTGGTAATGTTAAGACAACAAACACCACTAACGGCGGCTTTACCATAAAAGCCAATACTACCGAAATGGCAAATGTTGTTGTTGATCAAACAAAACTCGCTAATGGCGACACTATCACGCTGACCTTTAACAACCCCGCAAATGCTATTCGCACCTACACTAACGCAAGCGCTACTAACAATGGAACGGACAATTTCTCTAAGGGTACACAGGGCATTACAGATGCAAAGGATGCAGATTTGACTGTTACAAAGGGCACCGCTATCACAGATGCAAATATGACCGCTGATGACAAGGCTTTGTTTGACCTCTTGAACGGCGCTACAGTAACCGCAAGCTACACCGATAAAGCTCAGGCAGCGGGCGATACAAAAATTGTTCTTACAAATGGCGTTGAGATCAAAAATACCGCAGATTATACCTTGAATGTAGGCAATACTGCGTATACATTTAAGACTGGCGGAGACGGGAGTGAGATCGATGTCTGCAATGGTGCCGGGGCTTCGATAATCAAATTTACTGCAAAAACGCAGACTACCGCCACCACTGCAGGTGATGCAACCAAGAAGAACGCAACCGGTTCTATCAGTTACACTATTGGTCTTGAAGCATACAACTACGACAAGGCAGCGGTTCCTACCGTTGAGGTAAACGCTACCGGCAACGTTTCTGTTGCGGACAGCAACCGTGCAGCTATCGCTCCTTTGACCTACACCGATCACCTCGTACTTCAGACCGGCGCGCGCACCAAGGACAGCGTTGACTTCACAATGAACTACGCTACCGACGGTATGGGTCAGCTTAAGGCTAACCTGAACATTTCCAGCCGCGCAGACGGTCTGAACACCGCTGGTCTCTCCCTGAATACTCAGGTAGACGCTAACTACGCTATCGACCGTATCGATAACGCTATCAACAAGGTTTCCATGGTTCGCGCTACATTCGGTGCAACCCAGAACCGTCTCGAGCACAAGATCGACAACCTGACCACAACTTCCGAGAATATCCAGGAAGCGGAGTCCTCGATCAGAGACACCGACATGGCTTCCGAGATGATGAACTACACCAAGTTCAACATTCTCCAGCAGGCGGCTCAGTCCATGCTCGCACAGGCAAATCAGCAGCCGCAGTCCATTCTGCAGCTCCTCGGTTAATTTGCCAATTAACTTCGGCGGCTTAGCCGCATGATAGTTTGACAATTGCGCCCTCTCCGCAAGGGGAGGGCGTTTTTGTGAGATTATTATATTTAAGGAGAATGATTATGTATTACAGACAACCCAGATATTTCGGTGATTTTCACTGTATAGGAAATGCTTGCTCCGATAACTGCTGTTATGGCTGGCGAATTGATTGGAAAAAAGAGGAGGTTGAAAAATTAAAAAGCGCACCGGCTATATCGCATCAATTAAAAGAGCTGATCGAAAAATCTTTTGTTCCCAACGAAGAAGTGGAGGGATATTACAGAATACAATTCAACGAACAAGGAAACTGCCCTTTTTTAACAAACGAAAGCTTGTGCGGTATACAGCGCGAGCTTGGCGCGGAGTATCTTTCAAATACTTGTATGACGTATCCGCGAAATTGGCGATTAACGGATAATTTCATGTATGGTTATTGTAATATGTCTTGCAGAGAGGTATTATCAAAAATATTCAGCGATGAAAAAGCTATGGATTTGATAAATATTCCCTCAAAGGAGGTAAAGACGCTGATATGCTGTACCGATTCGCCGGAGGATATTACAAAGCGCCCCGAATTAAAATACAGAGCTGATATTTTTGAATTTCTCTTTGAGCTGATCGGAGATAAAAAGCACGATGTGGAAACCAATATAATTCTTGGAGCGTTAGCGGCACAGTCGCTTACAAAACTTGTTGCCCAAAACGAGGCAGATAGGATCCCCGAAGCTTTAAAATCATTTCGTTCCCAATTTCATAATGGCGCACAGCTTCGTTCTATCGAAAACATCAAGCCGAATATTGCGTTAAGGTTTGGGTTTGTCGACAAAATTTTAGATGATGTAATCGGATTATCAATGATATGCTCACTGAACGATGAAACGGGTACGCCGAACATTGATTACTATAACGCCGCAAATGCAAAGTTAAATGAACTGTTCAAGGCAGTTCCGTTTTATCTGCGGAATATTGCGCTTAATTTACTGTTTGAAATACAGGTTCCGTTTATATCAGATAATACTATTTTCGAGAATTACAGCCTGTTTGTAGTTGCATATGCTTGTATAAAGTTGAATTTAATATCTATTGCCCTTGTTGAGGAGAGTATTAACGTTAATTATTTGGAGAAGTGTTTTCATTACGAGGGCAAAGACAGATTTATTGGGCTTACTTCAATAATATGTCGTAAAATATGTCAAGACAAAATGACACAAAAAAAAGTCATGGATTTTCTTAAAGAGCACAACTTCACCTCCCCCGCCTACCTGGCTCTGCTCGTAAAATAACCGAAAAAGCTCCCCGAAATCCGGGGAGCTTTCGTTTACTTATGAAGCCGCTTTATCATCTTAAACGCCAACGAATTCTGCGTTACGAGCGGGCTTTGGTGCGCGAAAAAAATAATGCCGTCGGCGGGCGCTTTTATCTCGTCCTCGACCGTTCCCTCATACGGGTGAATAACCTGCGCGAGAACGTCGCCTTTGATCACCTCGTCGCCGACCCTCCGCAGCTCGCGGTAAATTCCCGCCGCGCCGCTCTTAACGTTCATCATGCTGTCCTCGTCGATTATCGTGCCCATATAGCCGCCGTGGCACTTGTATTTGATGATCCCCATTCTCGACAAAAACCGCAGCACCGCCGAGACCCCCAACTCCGCCGAGCTTTCGTCAATGTTCTCGGTGGCGTTGGTGTAAACGGAAAAAGCCGCCGTTCCCGAAAATTGCCAGTTGTAGTTGAGCGTGGTCTTGTCCATTGCGGTGGGAGTTCGCAGCACCACATAGGGCAGCCCGAACAGGTTGGCGAGCGAGGTGTTTTCCTTGCAGGTCTTCATCATTCGCACGTGCGGAATAAACACCCCCGGAATGTAAAAGCTCGCGAACTGCACCCCGTATTTGTACTGCCGTATCTCTTCCAGAATACCTGCGGCGATCCGCTGAGTTGTTTCACCGTCCGGGTCGCCCGGGAACATTCGGTTTATATCGGTATTGTCAAGACACCAGAACCGCCGTCCGATGTTCGTGCTGTAGCTGTTGAGCGACGGGATAACAAGCACTTCACGGTCATGCGCGAAGTCGCCCTTTTTCTCCAATTGAAAGAGAATCTGAACAAGCTGTCCGCACATATAAAGCTGCTGAATTTCGTCGCCGCGAAGCGACCCGATTATGCAGCAGCACCGCTCGCCCTTGCCGAAGCGGTAGCCCGTAACGCGGAAATCGTCACGGTACAGTCCCGGCAGACTGTAAATTATTTCCTTTTTCATACGTTCACCTATACTATCGGTTTTCCCACGTCTACCCAGCCCAGACAGCCGGAGCATTCTTCAAGCTCGCCGACCGACAAGTCCACAGCCGAGTTTCCGCTCCCGCAAGCCGGGAACACACGCTCAAAACGCTTCAGCGATTCGTCGAGATACACCTCGACGCCCTCGTTTATCCCGAACGGGCATACTCCGCCGACCTCGTGACCGATAAGCTCCGAGACCTGTTCCGCAGTGAGCATTTTCGCCTTTGTCCCGAAACGCGCCTTGTATTTGGCATTGTCGATCTTCACGTCGCCCGCCGCGATTATCATAACGGGCTTGTCGTTCACCGTAAACGTGAGCGACTTCGCTATATGCGCAGGCTCGCACCCGAGCGCCTTTGCGGCAAGTTCGACGGTTGCGCTGCTTACCTCGAAGAATTTCACCCTGTCGGCAAGCCCGAATTTTTCAAGGTGATTTAATGCTTTTTCCGATGACATTTTGTCCTCCTGTTCAGTCGATAACGCCGTTTCTGTTCCACCGCAAAACGGTTTTGTACCCGAGCTTTTCATACCACTTCGCTACATAGGTAAAGTGAATATAGCCGTAATCGAAGCCCTCGTCTTTCAGTATCTGCGTTGCGTTCTTGACCATTGTAAGCCCGATACCTTTATCGCGATACTCGGGGAGCGTTCCCACGCAGCCGGGCGCGCCCACTCTGATATTACGTCCGTTTATGCCGAAAATGCCTTTGTCGTCAATAATGCAGAAGCTCGCGACTTTTCCGTCTATATAGCCGCAGTATATTCTGTCGTCTTCGTTGAAAAACTTCACCCAATCCTCGTCGACCCTTCCGACCGCTTTCTTTAGTTCGCCGAAACTGCCGTTAAATAGCCCGAACGAAACGTTATCGCCGAATTTTTTATCGTAAATGTTTATATCAAATTCATCAAGCGGAAGCAACATTTCCTCAAAAATCTCGTCCTCCGGCAGACCGCGGATTTCCTCGCTTTCAAAAAAGCCGGGGTGTATTCTGTTGAACAGTAAAATGCAGTCCTGTTTATTCATACGCTTTACCTCCCGTGCTTACAGCCAAACTCCCCAATCCCCGTAATCAAAGGTTCCGCTGCCGTGACAGAGCTTGCCGTCCGCTTTTAACTGTCGGAAAGCGTCACGCATACGGATAATAATTTCGGGCTGAATATCCAATGAATGGTGAGCGGGGAACACTCTTTGTGCGGGCAGCGTTGCTATCTTTTCAAGCGAAGCGAGATACGCCCCGGGATCGGTGGAGGGGTAGTACGCGAACAAGGTGTCCTTGTATACGAGATCGCCCGTGAACAGATATCCGCGCTCCTTTTCCCAAAAGCACATATGTCCCGGCGAGTGCCCGGGAGTATGCAGAACCTCGATACTTCTGCCGCCGATATTGATAATATCATGATCGGTCAGGACCCTTGCCGGCGTACCTTGAAACATCGTGTAGCCGCTCACGTCAAAGCCGTCGGGCAGCTCGCAGCGGTCAACTACCATTCCCCTTACCGCTTCCTCCGACAACGGGAATTTCCCGTTCAGCCAATCCAGTTCCTCGGAGTGAGCGTAAAACTCGGGGAAATATTTGTGACCGCCGATGTGATCCCAATGAATATGAGTAGCAACCGCCGCAATGGGCTTATCGGTAAGCTTAATTACCTCGTCGTATATATTGCATATGCCCAGCCCCGTGTCGATAAGCAGACTCTTTTCCGTTCCGTTCAGCAGATAGCAGTGCGTTTCCTCCCAATGGCGGTACTCGCTGATGATATATGTTTCGTTGTCAATACGGTCTATTGTAAACCAATTATTCAATTCAGTCCTCCGCCACGACATGATATCTGTCCGCTCTCACTCCGTCTATCGCGTTGATAAAATCGGAGAACCGCGCGTAGCCGTATTCGGCGAAATCAAAGCCCTCAAAGTTCTTCTTTATCTGCGCTGAGAGCGCTTTTATGCTGTGGCTGCCCTCTCCGCGCGCGAAGTCATTGACGAACTGCTCTATCCGCTCGGTGCTCTCGAGAAAATCATCGTCGATAACGACAACGTTATTCTTCACGCTGACCCCGATAACGGACGCGATAAGCTTCTTCATTGTCGGAAAACCAAGCTCCTTGAGATATCCTCTGCCGTACTTCTTCGTGAAATATCCGCCCAGAACGGCAAGCGGTCCGTTGTTCTCGTTCTGCACCGCGAACGCGTGAACCTCGCGGATGATGGAGAGAATATCGGGCTTCTGCGGAGCGGTCGGTTCCTCGGGCAGTTCCTCTTCGATTTCTGCGGCGGGAGCTTCAACGGGCTGCTCGGAGGTCTTGGGCTTTCTGCCGCGCTTCTTGATTTGCTTTTCGACATTTTCGGTATTCTCGGACTTCTCGGTTTTGTCGGATTTATCCGGTTTATCGGTCTTTTCCGGCTTTTCAATATTGACGGTCTTTGCGGGTTTATTGGATATCTCCGCTTTTTTGCCGCTTTCGGACTTTTCGATCTGAGCCGTATACACAAGATTTTTCTTAGCCGCAACGCCCGGAACGGACGCTACCGCCGCCGCGAAATCGGAGAACCCCAGCTCCGCGACGTAATTCTTTCCGTACTTCTCCAGCAGCATATTATTGAGCTGACCGAGATTTCCACCGTTCGGCATATTTTCCGAGGCGTACTTCTGCACCTCCATGGTGAATATCTGTGGATTGATATGCATGGGCTTGACCGATGTGGAGGGAGCTTCTGCGGGCTTGGGCTGACGTTTTGCGATCTTCTCTACTATCTCATCGATAGGCTTGCCCGAGATCCTCTCGACAAGCTCCGCAGCGGGTTTTTCGGGAGCTTTCTCCAAAGGCTTTTCAGCGGGCTTCTCCGTCTTTTCGGGAGCGCTCTCCGAGGCTTTCAGCATAACGGTGTTGTTTTCGCGGTTCAATGCCGTTTGCCTGTCAATAAACTTCGCGAACCGCTTGGAGCCGAAGCGCGAGAAATCGATCTTCCCGAAGCTGCGCGTAATATGCTCCTGAACGCGCGAGATGTCGTCCCGACCGCCGTTCTGCCGCTCGAGATACTCCACGATAACGTTTGTGATGTCCCTTTCGGAGGGAACGTTCTCCGCCGCTGCGGGCTTAGCCTTGACCACCGCGCCCTTGCGCATGGTAACGTAGTTGCTGCTGCGGCGAAGCTCGGGGAAGCTGCTGATAAACATCGATAAGCGATTGTAGCCGAGCGCCGCGTAGTCGATATTGCCGTAGCGCGAGGTGAGATAGGAGTCGATCTTCATAAGGTCGAGCCGCCCGTCATCGTTGTCGCGGACGAAATCCAGAACCGCTTTGCGGAGGGTTTTCTCGTCGTAATCGTCGCCGACGTTCGCGCAAATGCGGTTGAGGTAGCTGAACTTATGGCAGCTCGACGTAAACGCGAGCGGCGTTTTCACCTCTCCGATACCGACCACCAGCTTGCCCGCCTCGCGCAGACGGATAGCGAGCCGCGTGAAGTCGCTGTCGCTCGTCACCAGCACAAAGCCGTCGACGTTGCAAGTATACAGGATATCCATAGCGTCGATTATCATAGAGAAGTCCGTCGCGTTCTTCCCCGCGATATAGCTGTTCTGCTGAACGGGCATGATCGAGTTGTTCATGGCGGGAATTCTCCAGCCCGTGTTGTTCTTTTCCCAATCGCCGTAAATGCGCTTGATTATCAGCTCGCCGTGCTTGGACGCCTCGCCGATAATAAACTGCGCGTACTTCGCCGATACATTGTCGCTGTCAATAAGCAGCGCTAACTTTTTTTCTTCCGACATAATGTCCTCTTTTCTTTTAATACTTGTGTTAGAACCTGTCTTCACAATCTCTGCATACGTCTTTTCGGCAAATTTTGTCGAATACTACGTCAAAACTCCTTGGCGTACATAAAGTACGCCTGCGTCGTAGATTGAACGCGCAGCGTTCATTCGTCCTTGTCTTCGACAAAATTATGCTCGAAAATCCGTATGCATTTCTTGTGAAGACAGGTTCTTAAACTGCGGAGCGCCGCCTATTGAAGATCGGGCTTTGATTTAAACGCGGAGTAAAAATCGTCTTCATTGTCAAAACTCTCCTCGCTGCTGTAAAAAGCTATATAAAACTTTTCAACATTGTTTTCCGTTATTCCGATATAAAGGTGATAATAGTTCAGATAATCGACGCTTGAATTCCAATACTTATAAAAATCATAAAGCCAGCCCACCTCGCGCGGAGATAACGCGCCGCTTTCGATCTTCATTTCAACGCCCAGACTTCCCGTAAACGGATAGGAGTCGCTGCACGGTTCCAAAAAGCTGTATCCGACCCTTGCCGAAAGCCCCCTCGGATTCAGATATCCGTCTTGGATTATCTTATCAAACTGCGCCTGAGCACGCGCGCGGGAATAACTGTCCGCAGCATATTCCCCGTCTCTGGCGAGTATAAGAAATTCTATGCCGTCCAGCTCAAAGGTTATCAAATCGTACGGGTTTCCCGTATAACTCAATTTAGCTGACGGATAATATTCCTCAACAATCCTCAACAATCCTCGCATCGGGATAATGCGCTCGGGCATATTTCAGTATCGCCTTTCTGTTGCTCTGCACGTCAAACTGCCACCAAAGCGGCGGCACGGATATATCCCATATACACAAAGCTATAACGACCGCGAGAACCGAAAGGATAATTATCTTCTTTTTCGTGAGCTTCATAGCCACTCCGTTCCGTCAAAATTCAGATCGCCACGGGAATGATCTCGTCAAACTCGTGATACCGATAATCCTCCGCCGTAAAGCTGTACCGCGTGAATTTGTAAAAATCCGTGATGTCATCGACCTTCATAATTGGCGCAGGAAACGGCTCTTTTTCTATAAGCCGCTTTACGATATCAATGTGACGGTCATAGATATGCGCGTCCGCGATAACGTGAACCAGCTCGCCCGCTTCAAGACCGCTCGCTTTCGCAAACATTATCAGCAGCGCAGCGTACATACAGACGTTCCAGTTATTCGCCGCAAGCATATCCTGCGAGCGCTGATTAAGTATCGCGTTAAGCTTATTGCCGCTCACGTTCATTGTAAACGAATACGCGCAGGGAGCGAGCGCCATTTCGTTAAGGTCGGCGTGATTGTACATATTCACGATAATTCTCCGCGACGCGGGGTTGTTTTTCAGGTCGTAGAGCGCCCTGTCCACCTGATCGAACTCGCCCTCCGGGTACTTGTGCTTGATCCCGAGCTGATAGCCGTAAGCCTTGCCGATAGAGCCGTTTTCGTCCGCCCACGCGTCCCAGATATGGGTCGACAAGTCGTGAACGTTGTTGGATTTTTTCTGGTAGATCCACAATATTTCGTCTATCGCCGAGCGGTAATAAACGCGCCGCAGGGTCATTATCGGAAATTCCTCCGCAACGTCGTATCTGTTGACCACGCCGAATTTCTTGATTGTATGTGCGGGCGTGCCGTCCTCCCAATGCGGACGGACGTTCATGTCCGCATCGGACACGCCGTTCTCCAGAATATCACGGCAATTTTGTATGAAGATATCGTCTGCTCTGCTCATAAAAACTCCTTTCGGCGTCAGTCAAAAATCTTCCGCATTTCCGCTTCCTTTTTGTCGAAATACTTACACAGCTTTTTCAGCATTTTAAGGTCGCCCGCGCGCTCGGCGGCGGCAAGTATTATATCGCGGTTTATCGGGGCGACCATACCGTTTTTCATATCGGTTTGTATATGCGGCAGAATATCCGCCCATATCCTTTCGGGATCGTCCGCGCCGCCTGCGATAAGCCCTGCGCCAAGCGTGTAAAATTTGCGCTTGTACCGCATAAGCGTTTCCTTGTGCTCGTTATAGACCGCAAGCGCGTTTGCGGTATCGCCCTTTTCGAGCAGCATTTCAGCATAATCATATACCGCTTTGAACGCTTCCGAGCTATCAAATAATTCGGGAGAGTTTTGAAATATCCCGTAAATTTTCGTTACGGCGAATTCCTTGTCGGCGGGACGCTTAGTACACCATTCCGCGATCGACCTCAGCTCCCGCAATCCATTGAGATCAAGCTCTCCGCTTTTGAATTCGTCGGTAAGCTTACAAACAAGCTCGTTCTCTCCGAGGTCGGACAGCGTATTTATGCACTCGTATGGAGTGAAATCGTCAAGCGGCGTGAACTTTAATATTCTCGGCTCGTATCCGCAGGCGCAGTCGAAATTCGCGTTTTGAGCGCGTATGAAAAGCTCGTTCCCGGGCGGCTCGCCAAGCTCCAAAAGCATACTCGTCAGCGTTTCGAGATTATCTCCGATACCCTGAAACGAATTCGTCTCGCGATCCTTGAGCTCTTCGAGAAACAGCTCAAGGACGAGCGCAGGCTTGTCGGGCACCTCACATACATTATAATAGAGCGCCCAACAAAGCCGCATACGGTTTGCGTAATTTTTGTCAAACGTTCCGCTGTCATCGGAGTGGGCGGCGCTGTAAACATAGTCCGCCTTATCGCCCGACAAATATCTCCTCACGTCGGCGGCATAACCGGAAACAACGCGCTTTAATTCCTCGGTATACGGCATTATTTCTCCGCCTGTTCGCTCAGAATAAACATATCGTAGATGACCTTGATCGCCTTTTCAAAGTCCTTATCGTCAATACCGACAATAATGTTCAGCTCGCTGGAGCCCTGATCGATCATTCTGATGTTGATGTCGGCGTGAGAGAGAGCCGCGAATACTCTTGTAGCTGTACCCTTTGCGGACTTCATTCCGCGTCCCACGACCGCGATAAGCGCAAGTCCGTCGATTATCTCAAAATGATCGGGACGGGCTACCTCTTTCAGGCGCTGAGTGAGCTTTTCGCGCTGACCGTCAAGCTCGCGCGAATTCACGACAACGGAAACCGTATCGATTCCTGTAGGCATATGCTCGGGGAAAATGCCGTGGTTTTCGAGAACCTGTAACATTCTGCGCATAAAGCCCTTTTCGGAATTCATTCTGTCCTTTTCGATCGAGATTACCGAAAAGTCCTTTTTGCCCGCGATACCCGTAATCAGATACTTTGCGGGAGCGTGCTTCGCGCTGGGAACTATCAGCGTTCCCGCGTCGCCGGGAGCGTTGGTGTTCTTGATGTTGATGGGAATATTCGCGCTTCTTACGGGGAAAATAGCGTCCTCGTGAAGCACGCCCGCGCCCATGTACGACAGCTCGCGAAGCTCCGAGTAGGTTATCACTTCAATTCCCTCGGGATTGTCAACGATCCTCGGGTCGGCAACGAGAAAGCCGCTTACGTCCGTCCAGTTCTCATACAGCGAAGCTCCCGCCGCCTTTGCGACCACCGAGCCCGTGAAGTCGCTGCCGCCGCGCGAAAACGTCTTGATAGAGCCGTCGGGCATTGCGCCGTAAAATCCCGGAATTACCGCCTTGGGGGTTTTCTCAAGAATAGCGCCCAGACAAGCGTTTGTGATGTCGCTGTCGAAATTGCCCTTGTTGTCGAAGAAAATGCCCTTAGCCGCGTCCACAAATTTGTAGCCGAGGTAATCCGCGAGGATAATTCCGTTGAGGTACTCGCCGCGCGAAGCCGCGTAATCGCGGTTTGCGCCGTTGCGGAAATCCGTGCCGATCCTGACGTATTCCTCCTCCAGCGAAAGCGACAAGCCAAGCTCCCTGATAATTCCGTCAAAGCGCTCGCGGACGGGCTGAAACGCCTTTGCGAAGTCCTCGCCCGTAACGGTGCGCTCATAGCACTGATACAACAGGTCGGTCACCTTGGTATCGTCGGAGAAGCGCTTTCCGGGCGCGGAGGGAACGACATAGACGCGCTCCGGGTCGGCGTGGATTATGTCCGCGACCTTTCTGAACTGCTTGGCGTCGGCAAGCGAGCTGCCGCCGAATTTAACTACTTTGCTCATAAAAACACATACCTTTCCAATAATATACATCTTATTTTACCACAAATCGCGTTAAATTGCAATAGGTTAAAGAAAAAAAGCGCTTTGAAGCGCTTTCGGCATTTATTGACAATTTCCGACAAATATGGTATAATGAAAGCGCCGGCATCTCCCGAGGTAACACGAAGGAGGTGAGAACGTGCTGGAGATGATAAAAGCAATACTTTCAATCTTGAATTCTATCGGAGCGGGTGTAATAGCAAATTACATAAGCAAGCGGCTTGATAGCAATTCAACCGGCAAAAACAAGAAGCACTAGCAAATACCCGACCCCCGAGCGGCAACTCGGGGGTCAATTTTTTTTCGTGCTTGAGATGATTTCGTCTTTCGACATTTATATTATAGCACAATGGATTTAATTTGTCAAGTGCTGTTTGATAATTCGTTATTTATTGACAATTTCCGACAAATATGCTATAATGAATGTGCCGGCTTACACCGAGCCTCTGACGAGGGGAGGTGAACTAATGGTACATTTATTGAATCTGTTGATTTCCGTCGAAGCGGGGCTGCTCATAGAGCTTATCCGCAAATGGCTTGACGGCGGCGACAACCGGTAAGCAAAGCCTGTTCCGTGCGCGCATGCGTAAAAAAGTCCCCCGAGTGTGATTGCAGTCCTCTCGGGGGCATTTTTTTGCTAATGATACTTGAATCTGTTGAATTCTTTTTACGTATATATTATACCACAACGATTTTAATTTGTCAAGTTTTTTTGTCAAGTTTTTTATACAAAAACACCCCCGAGCTTTCGGGGGTGAACTTTATTAAGTTTTTGTGAGCAAATCGGGCTAAGATTAGCCGAGGAGCTGCAGAATGGACTGCGGCTGCTGATTTGCCTGTGCGAGCATGGACTGAGCCGCCTGCTGGAGAATGTTGAACTTGGTGTAGTTCATCATCTCGGAAGCCATGTCGGTGTCTCTGATCGAGGACTCCGCTTCCTGGATATTCTCGGAAGTTGTGGTCAGGTTGTCGATCTTGTGCTCGAGACGGTTCTGGGTAGCACCGAATGTAGCGCGAACCATGGAAACCTTATTGATTGCGTTATCGATTCTGTCGATAGCGTAGTTAGCGTCCTCCTGGGTGTTCAGGGAGAGGTTAGCGGTGTTGAGACCGTCAGCTCTGGAGCTGATGTTCAGGTTAGCCTTAAGTTCGCCCATACCCTCGGTGGAGTACTCCATAGTGAAGTCAACGCTGTCCTTAGTACGAGCGCCGGTCTGGAGAACAATGTGGTCGGTGTAGGTCAGAGGAGCGTTAGCAGCTACATTGGAGTTAGCCTTGGAAACAGAACCGGTCTTAGCAACTTCAACAGTGGGCTTAGCGCCTTCGTCATACTGGTTGTTGTCAACGCCGAGCTTCCAAGTGATAGAACCGGTAGAGTTGATAACCCAATTAGCGGGATCAGCATCTTTCTTATCGGTTGCATCTTCCTGAATCTTTGCGCCGATAGTCATGTAAACCTTGCCATCTTCATCGGCAATCTTGATCATACCGCTTGTCTCATCGGTTTGCATCAGGAATGTGGTATCGCCGATTACAAACTCGGTACCGGTGCCTGCTGTACCCTGAGTGTCCTTAAGCTCTGTACCATTGTTAAGAACAATCTTGAAATCGCCCGCAGCGGTGGCATTGTCGGTATAACTTACAGTAAACTCAGCGCCGTTCAACTGGTTGTAAAGCTCGTTTACATCTTCGGTCATATCTGCCGCAGAAGGAGCTATAATGCCAGTATACAAATCAGCCTTGGCTGTATCGACAGCTGCTAATGCAGTTTGCAGTGCATCATATTTTGCTTTTGCATCGTCAACATTAGTCTTAGCTGCACCAGCAAGAACATCATAAGCTGCCTGACCAACGAGGGTTTGGCTCAAATCAATACCGTTCAAGTTAGCACCCGCAGCCGCCACAGCGTCATCATAGTCCTTCTGAGCACCTGAACCATCAGCTGCCTTTACAGCATCTTGAGCGGTTTTTAAAGCAGCCTGTTTTGTAGGATCAACCGCGCCATGAAGCACAGTAAGATTGTTTGCGTCAACAAGAGCGAGGTCATGCTCGGTAAAGTTGGTGTCATCGGAAACCTTTGCACCGGCATTGGAGGGAGGTGCAATACCATTGGACGGATTATTAAAGGTCAAAGTAATGGTATCGCCGTTGTGAACAACGTCCTGATCAAATACGACGTTTGAAACCTCAGCACCGCCGATCTGTACCTTAAATCCACCATTGTTGGTGGCAGCAGTTGTAACTTCCTTGATGCTTGCGCCGTTATTAGCGTTGATAGCAGACCAAGAAGAAGTAGACTTGTCATACTTGAAAGTGATATCTACGGAGTCGGGGCCGTAAGTTGCGGGCTGACCATCAATTCTTGTCCAAGTAGCGTTAAGCTTAGCCCAAGCGGCGTTAGCCTTTGCGGTATCGTCCCAAACGTTGGAATCGAGAACATTTACATCGTTCTTGCTAAGCTTTGTGGGAGCAAAAGAGGTTCCATTCGCATAATCAAATTTACCGTTTACTTCCTTAGTTCCGTCCGCCATCTGACCGCCGTTGAGCATTACAACGCCGTTGAAGTCGGTATCTGCGATCTGGTTCAATTCATCGTTCAACTGGTTGAACTCGAGCTGAACAGCGTCACGGTCAACTTCGTTCTGGTATGTACCGTTAGCAGCCTCGGAAGCAAGCTCCTTCATTCTGCGGAGAATGTTGTGAGACTCCTGAGCAGCGCCCTCGTAGGTCTGGATCATGTTGATACCGTCCTGAGAGTTACGAACTGCCTGGTTCAGACCCTTGATCTGAGATCTCATCTTCTCGGAAATAGCCAGACCTGCAGCGTCGTCGCCCGCGCGGTTGATTCTGTAGCCGGAAGCGAGCTTCTCGGAGCTCTTCTTAAGACCCGCTACGTTGGTGTTGAGCTTGTTGTACGCATTCAATGCGTTCATGTTGTGTTGTACTACCATTCCCATAGTAAAAATCCTCCTTGAATTTGGTTGCCCCGTGTTACGGAATCATTCCGAGGGGCATGTTTTAATGGTTTTTTCCTTGTTGTCGACTTAAGGAATTTCAGCTTTTCAGCTGTCACAAATATTATATCGGCTCGTTTTTCCGAAACTTTAGCTTTTTTTGAAAAATTTTTAATAAAATTTGTGAAAACGGGCTTATACCTATTTATATATAGGGCAGCGGAGCATTTTTTTAAAAGCGCTTGACAAAAGTGAATTGATGTGGTATAGTTAAATAGTGAGAAATGCTGAGCGTTCAAACTGCTCACCAAAATCAAGCGCCCCTGCTGAACTGTCAATCGCAGGGGCGCTTTTTTGGGCTCATCACCGTCTGTTAATGTTGTCGAGCCACTTGTTTATGTAGTCGGAGACCACACTCGCCATGACAGCAACAAGAAATGCTTCAAATACGTTTACACACTCCCCCCCTTTATCTTATTCCCGGTGAATCCGGTGACCTTTTTATTATAAGAGCCTGTTTAGTATCTTGCCGCACGCATCTTGCTTGCATCTTTTCCACCATACTTAGACATTTTTTCTTGAAATACATAAAGTATTACGGCGAAAAATCTGCTGCGCAATCTGCGCGCTTCAAGATACTAAACAGGCTCTAACACATTTGTCGGAATTTTTCAACAAACAGAAAAAGACCCCGAGTGGTCGGCTCGGGGTCTTTTTCCGGTGGACGCATTAGTATCTTTCTTTCCAGATTTTCTCCGGGCTGGCTGATTTGGGAGGCGTTTTTATTTTATGCTCATACACCGCATAGCGTTAAGTATCGCGATAACGGAAACCCCCACGTCCGCGAAAACCGCCGCCCACATATTGCCGAAGCCGAACACTGTCAGCGCAAGCACCAGCAGCTTTACGCCGAGCGCGAAAACAATATTCTCGGTAACAATATGACGAGTCTTTCGCGCGATACGCACGGCAAGCGGGAGGTTCTCGATATTGTCGTTCATAAGCACGATATCCGCCGCCTCTATCGCAGCGTCCGAGCCGAGACCGCCCATTGCGATGCCGACGTCCGCGCGGGCGAGCGACGGCGCGTCGTTCATTCCGTCGCCGATGTACGCGAGCGTGGAGCCGGAAAGCTTGTCGCGGTAAAGCTCCTCGACCGCCCTGACCTTGCCGTCGGGCAGAAGCTGCGAACGTACCTCGTCAACTCCGACCGCCTTTGCGACGGCGTTCGCGGTGATCTCGCGGTCTCCCGTCAGCATAACGGTTCGCTCCGCGCCGAGACGTTTCAGCTCGGCGAGCGCGGACTTGGCGTTTTCCTTGACCTCATCCGCGACCGTGATATAGCCGCAGTATTTACCGTCAACCGCGCAGTGAACTATCGTTCCCGCGCTTTTTTGTTCGGTGATTTTCGCGCCGATCTTCTCCATTAACCGCGCGTTGCCGACCGCGATCCCGCAGCCGCCGACGACCGCCCTCACGCCGAAGCCCGCAAGCTCCTCCGCGTTTTCCGCCTTGGGGATATCACCCAGAGCCTTCGCCGCGTTAACGATCGAAACGGCGATAGGGTGATTGGAGATCTGCTCCGCCGACGCGCAGTATGCCAGCAGCTCATTCTCGGAAATACCCTGCGGGCGCTTTTCCGACACCGCAAAGCTGCCCTTTGTGAGCGTTCCGGTCTTGTCGAAAACGAACGTCTGCGCCTTTGCCAGAGCCTCCAGATAATTCGCGCCCTTAATCATAATGCCATGCCGCGAGGCTCCGCCGATACCGCCGAAATACGACAGCGGCACGGAGATCACCAGCGCGCACGGACAGCTCACAACAAGGAACGTCAGCGCCTTATATATCCAATTGCTCCACACTTCGCCGCTCATTCCGCCTGTAAGCCCGATGATCAGCGGCGGAACGACCGCCAGCAGCAGCGCCGATATTACCACGATAGGCGTGTAAACTCTCGCAAAGCGCGTGATGAAGTTCTCGGTTTTCGCCTTGTTATCCGAGGAATTCTCGACAAGCTCCAGAATTTTCGCGACCGTGGAATCCGAATACGGCTTGGAAACGCGTATTTTCAGCAAGCCGTTTGTGTTCACACTGCCGCTGATGACCTCGTCGCCGACCGTGACCTCGCGCAGAGCGCTCTCGCCCGTAAGCGCCGCGGTGTTTAATTCGCTTGCGCCGAAGACGACCTCGCCGTCCAGCGGAACGCGCTCGCCCGGCTTGATAACCACCGTTTCGCCGATCTTCACCTCGTCCGGTTCGACCTCGACGATCTGTCCTCCGCGCTCAACGTTCGCGAATTCGGGGTTGATGTCCATCATATCCGAGATATTCTTCCGCGATTTCCCGACAGCTACCGACTGGAACAGCTCGCCGACCTGATAGAAGATCATTACCGCGACGCCCTCGGAGTACTCCCCGATAACCATAGCTCCGATCGAAGCGATAGTCATAAGGAAATTTTCGTCGAAAACCTGTCCGTGAGCAATATTGCGCACGGCTTTCCAGAGTATATCCCAGCCCGCCGTAAAATACGCGCCGAGAAACACCGCCAGCCGCGCGAACCACAGCGCCGAAAACAGCTCTCCGGTTTCGGGAATAAACAGTCCTCCCGCAAAAATCGCCGCCGCGATGATGATCCGGATAAGCATTTTCTTTTGTTTTCTGCTCATATTCCACCTCGGTTATTTTAACACGATCTCGCAGTCCGGCTCGACCTTTTTGCAGACCTTGACCGCCTCCCTTACGATATCGTCAAAGCGCGCGTCGTCCGCCTCGATAGTCATTTTCTGGCTCATAAAGCTGACCGACGCGTCAACAACGCCGTCTATCTTCTTTATCGCCGTCTCCATTTTCGCGGCGCAGTTCGCGCAGTCCAGATCGATCAGTTTAAACGTTTTTTTCATAATTATTACCCCTTTACATTTTAATTATAACCGCGTAACAACACGGAATAGCGCCTTTTATCAGCTTGCTTTTGACCTCGCCGGCATTGCAGCCCTTCAGCATTTCAACGTATTCCCTCGGCGAGTATTCGGCGCTTGGCTCAAACCCGAGCCGTTTATACGCCTTTAACAGCGTTTCCGATATCGCCGACTTGTTCCTTGTCATAAACGTCGGCAGCAGAATTTTTCCGCCTTTTTTAGTAACTCGGCAAAGCTCGCGAACCGCGTTTTCGGGATTATCTAGCAAATGCAGAACGTTCCCCGCAATGACAATATCAAACGTTTCGTCCGCGTAGTCGAGGTGAAAAATATTCGCGCGTTCAAATCCGATATTGGCGAACCGCCGTTTTTTCGCCTTTTTCTGCGCGACCTTTAACATCTCGCCCGAATAATCGGTGCAGACGACGCTTTTTGCCTTTCTCGCTGCGGCAAGCGTAAGCTCTCCCGTACCCGCCGCGCAGTCGAGAACAGCCGCTCCGTGCGGAACAAGCCGCGCCGTAAGTTCAACCATTTCGCGGTATACCGCTCCGTTAAGCGACTCGGCAACGTCGTAACATCTCGCAAATGTGCTCCAGAAATCCATAATTTACTCCTCGTTTATATGCTCGAAGCCCTGATTTAAAATCGTGTTGACGTGTCCGTCCGCAAGCGAGTAGAATACCGTTTTCCCCTCGCGGCGGAATTTGACAAGCTCCGCGTTTTTTAGAATTTTAAGCTGATGAGAAACGGCGCTGCTCGTCATTCCGACCACCGTTGAAATGTCGCACACGCACAGCTCGCCGCCCGAAAGCGCGCTCAATATCTTAATGCGCGTGCTGTCGCCGAACACCTTAAACAGCTCCGCAACGTCGATAAGCGTATCGTCGTCGGGCATATTCGCCTTGATCCTCTCGATCGCATCGGGGTGGGCGTGCATAAACTCGCAGTGCGGTATATCGTTCAGCATGGGCTTCATTTCTCCGTTTCGTTTATTTCAACAGTTGAACAAGTGTTCATTTGTTTGATTGTATTATACACCCTCCGGATTATTTTGTCAAGGGGTTTTTGAAAAAAACAGTTATTTTTTTATTGCCCGTTTTTTTCGGCGGAACTCTTGAAAAATCGGGATTGTTATGGTATAATATATTTGGAAATAAATTCAGCAGATTTAGATCCACGGTTTCAAAAATGCCCCCGGGAGAATGTCCGATCTCACCCGGGGGACTTTTTTATGTACGCGGACGCGGACGGAACAGACCTTGCTTGCCGGTTTCCTCCACCGCTTTTTAAAGGCTCGGTGTAAGCCGATATTCTCATCATACCACAATTGTCGGAATATGTCAATAAAAAGCTCCCTTTTGATCGGGAGCTTTTTTGTTGCTATCAGAATTCCAGCGCCTCGCCGCCGCCCAGATACAGTATCCTGTCGCCGAGTATCTCGTCCATAATGTCAAAGCCGCGAAGTCCCGTACAGTGACAGGCGTAGACCTTTTCCGCGCCTGAGAGCTTGATCGCCCTCGACTGTGCGGTAACATACTCGGCGGTGCAGCCCAGCGACTTGGGATTGCTCCCCGCGAAGTGGAATCCGCCGACGATCGCGAGAATAGGGATATCGTGCCACCGCCGCTGAACGGTCTCGAGCATATTCGCCGCGCCGCAGTGGAAACAGCCGCCGATAAGCACCAGCCCGTCCGCCTTGCGCTTCTTCGGGAAAATGACCGCGAAGCTCTCGTCCGAAAAGTCGAACGGCTGCGGCTTTTTCTCCTCCTCGGAGGTCACGAAATAGCTGCGGTCGGGGTTTACGCTCTTCTCGTCGAAGTCCTCGCAGCTCGCCGTGTAAAAGCCCTCGCAGACCTCCGAGAAGCTGTTGAACAAAATCAGATTGTTGGCGTACTTCTTGAAGAAGCCCTTTCCCTGCCCCACAGGCGACTTAAACAAGCCGTTCTTCTTAAACACCTCGCGCTTCGCCCCCGCGCGCAGATATATCTCCGCCCGCGGATTGAGCTTCATTATCTGGTCGATACCGCCCGTATGCGCCAGATGATTATGCGTAAGCACCACCGCGCTTATGTCGTCTATCGGCAGCCGCATGCGCTTTGCGTTCTCGACCGCCTTTCCCGTAAGCCCGGTATCAATTATGTAGTTCTTGCCGCCGTATTCAACAAACAGCGACAAGCCCTCCTCAAAAAACAGCTTGTCATTAACTGACGTGTCCTCAATAAGACAAATTATCTTCAAAAAGTGTTCCCCCAATTTTTACGGATTTGTGACTTTACCCAGAAATACTATCTGATCCTGCGCATGATCGTATATCATAAACGCGAACGGTCTGTCGAGCGTGACCTCTTTTGTCTCGCGCTCATCAGGCATAGCGCCCGTCGCTCTGAGGATCGCAGCGGTAACAGCCGCCGCCTTTGTGCCGTTTTCGTCAAGCTCCAGCTTGGTCTTTTGCAGAACTTCCGAAACAAACATCGGCACGTCCGAGATTCCCGAAAAGTCCGCCGCGTTCTCGTCGAATATCTCCGACAAGCCGAACGCCTTAAGCGTTTCGGTAAGCGGTATCTCCGTCTCGAATTCCAGTCTCGGCATAGTTGCGTAAACATCGTATTCGCGGCTCCCGCTCTCCAACAGCGACGGAATGTCAAGGCTCTCTATCGAAAAGTCGCCCGTTTCTTTCGGCAGTATCCCGATAAAATCCAGCCCGTTAATATAACCGCAGCTGAACGCCGTCGCCTTATCGTTCTCAAAGTAGCTGTCGCCGCCGTTATGCATAAGCGGAATTTCCTTTGTCGAGCCGTCGGGCAGCGTAAACGTCTGCTTGTCGTCCTCGTTTAAATACCATCTGTCAGCCCACGCCGATTCAAAATATATCGTGTTGATAAGCACCGCCGCGATGTCGTCCGAGTAATCGTTGATTATCGACGGAATCATCTTGTGGGTCTTGTCGCTTACCCAGCCGTTTATCTCGCCGAGCGCCTTTTCCTTGTTTCCGAAGTCGATATTGCGGATCTCCGCCTTGAACTTCTCGGTCAGCGCGCTCTTGTAGTCCTCCTTGAACGGCAGACTGTTATTCGCCCAGAACGAATTCGCAAGCTCGAAAACGCTCTTCCAATCGCTGTCATAGTACGACTCCGGAATGTAATTATATTCGCTCTCGACCAGCTGCATATATCCGTCCGCGAAGCCCGAGTAATCGTCCGTGCCGAGATACGCGTCAAGAGCGGTCTTCGAGCCGCCGCCCGCGCCCTCGGCGAGAAGCCCGAGCGCCATATTCAGCGACAGCGGACTGAACATACTGTTCTCCTTGCCTTGACTGATAACGTCAAACAGCCGTATGGAATTCAGCTTATTGTCGGCGGTTATCTCAACGGGAGGCAATTCCTCTCCGCTCGCGGAGCTGCCGACCTCTACGGGAACGGGAGTGCTGCTCTCTTCCGGTGAACTGCTCTCGGTTTTGTCGGAGCTGCTCTGCGCGTCGCTCTCCGTGCTTGATGAGCTTGATGTTTCCGAAGATGAATCATCGCTGCTTGTCAAATCCGTTGAGCTTGTTGAGTTTGTTGAATTTGTTGAACTTGTGGAATTATCGGAGCTTTGACCTCCGCCAGCCGCCGATGACGCGCTGCCGTTCTCGGAGCAGCCCGCCAGACAAGCAAGCGCGAGTATTGCCGCAATAGCCGAAATTATTCTTTTTTTCATATTAGCACCCCCCTTACGGTTCCGTTACCTTGCCGATAAATACGATCTGATCCTGTTCGGCATCGTAAATCAAAAACGCGAACGGACGGTCAAGATAAACGTACTTTTTCTCCTTTTTCTCGCGCGGCATGGGCATTGCATCTCCGAACAGAAATTCCGTGACCGCCGCGGCTCTTGTGCCGTACTCGTCCAGCTCCAGAGCGGTCTTTTGCAATATGTCGGTAACGTACAGTTCGTCGGAGATCCCCGAAAGATCCGCCTTATCGGGATCGAACACTTCCGACAGCCCCGCCGCGGAAAGCGCCTCCGAAAGCGGCAGACTTGTTTCAAATTTCAGTCTCGGCATACGCGCGTACACGTCAAAATCGTAGGTCTCGCTCTCCAGAAGCGACGAAATATCAAGGCTCTCGATCGTGAAATCGCCTGTTTCCTTAGGCAATATCCCAATAAACTCCATACCTTTCCTGTAAGGGTATCTGAATGCCGTCGCCTTGTAGTTTTCAAAATATCCGCTAGCTTTATTATGCATAAGCGCAAGCTCCTTTGCCGAGCCGTCGAGCAGCGTAAATGTATCCTTGTTGTTCTCGTCATATGACCATTCGCCGCCCCAGCGCGCTTCAAAATACACGGAATTTATAAGCACCGATTTAAGGCTGTCCGGGTAATCGTCAATTATTGCCGGTATCATCTTGCGGGTCTTTTCGCTGACCCAATCGTTAATCTCCTTGATGGTTTTGTTCTTGTCGCCGAAGTCGAGATTGCGCACCTCCGCGCCGAACTTTCCGGTTATGACGTTCTTGTAGTCCTCCTTAAACGGAGTGTTCTCGTCCGCCCAGAACGAATTCGCGATTTCAAAGACGTTCTTGATTTTTTCGCCGGTCTGTGTTTCGTCGTTATACTTTTCCGTAACGAACTTCATATAGCTTTCGGCGAACGCTCCGTAATCGTCCGTGCCGAGATACTTGTCGAGCGCCTCCTTGGAGCTTCCATCCGCGCCCTCGGCAAGCAGACCGAGCGCCATATTCAGCGACAGCGGACTGAACATGCTGTTCGCCTTGTCCGCGCTTACGGCGTCGAACACGCGGATAGAGTTTTGTACGTTGTCGTCCGTGACCTCGATAGGCGAAAGCGCGGTAAACTCCTTTTGCCCGATAACCATACCTTCGCCTGCGCCGCCGTTTTCGGAGCAGCCCGCCAGACAGGTCAGCGCGAGAAAAGCCGCAAGCGTGGAGATAATTCGTTTTTTCACCTGCGCACCTCCTTTACGGCTCCGTTACCTTGCCGAGGAACACGATCTGTTCTTCCTCCTCGTCGTAGATCATAAACGCATACGGTCGGTCGAGAACGACGTGTTTTTCCTCGCGCGGCAGCCCCGCGCCCGCCATCAGTTCCGTTACGGCGGCGGCTCTTGTGCCGTACTCGTCAAGCTCCAGACTTGTCTTTTGAATAACGTCGGTAACGCAAAAATCCTCATCGGTGATCCCCGAAAGGTTCGCCTTATCGGGGTCGAACACCTCCGACAGCCCCGCCGCACAAAGCGCCTCCAACAGCGGCAGACTTGTTTCAAATTTCAGTCTCGGCATACGCGCGTATACGTCGTAATCAAAAGTCTCGCCCTCCAGCAGCGACGGGATATCAAGGCTCTCGATCGTGAAATCGCCCGTTTCTTTCGGCAGAATACCGATAAAGTACAGTCCGTTCATATACCCGTACCTGAACGCGGTCGCCTTGTCGTTCTCGAAATAGCTGCTTACGTGCTTACGCATAAGCGGAAGCTCCTTTGTCGAGCCGTCAAGCATGGTGAACGTTTCCTTGTCGTTCTCGTCAACATACCACTCGTCAAACCAGCGCGACTCAAAGTATATGGTGTTGATAAGCACCGATTTTGTATCGTCGGGATAATCGGCTATTATAGACGGTATCATATTATGGGTCTTTTCGTTGACCCAGCCGTTGATCTCCTTGATAGTTTTGTCCTTGTCGCCGAAGTCGAGATCGCGCACCTCCGCGCCGAATTTCCCGGTCACGGCGTTCTTGTATTCCTCCTTAAACGAAGTGTTCTCGTCCGCCCAGAACGAATTCGCGATCTCAAAAACGTTCTTGTATTTGTCCTCGAAACCCGAGGGCGCGTTGTACTTATCGCCGACGACCTTCATATAGCTCTCGGCGAACGCTCCGTAATCGTCCGTTCCGAGATACTTGTCGAGCGCCTCCTTAGAGCTTCCCTTTGCGCCCTCGGCAAGCAGCCCGAGCGCCATATTCAGCGACAGCGGACTGAACATACTGTTTTTCTTATTCGCCGTAACAGCGTCGAACACGCGGATAGAGTTTTGTACGTTGTCGTCCGTGACCTCGATAGGCGAAAGCGCCAGATGCTCCGCGCTGCCGATAACGATATCTCCGTCTCTTTTGACGTCGTTCGCGGAGCAGCCCGCCATTGAACACAGCGTCAGAGCCGCCGCCAAAGCCGCGATAATTCTCTTTTTCATTCGGTATACCCCCTTGCTGATACGGGAACACCGACGAAAAGATAGAACTTGTATCAATAGCTCCTACTTCGGCATTCCCTCTCCGTGCTTATGCACGTATTTCTTTATCGCCGCATAGCTCTCCGCGCTCAGACAGTGCTCGATACGGCACGCGTCCTCCGCCGCTATATCCTCGGGAACTCCCATAGAGGTAAGCCAGCTGGTGAACAGCAAATGCCGCTCGTAGACGCGCTCCGCTATCTCCCGCCCCGTCTTGGTAAGCGAGATATACCCGTTTTTGTCAACGGAGATGCAGCCCTCCTCGCGGAGGTTCTTCATTGCGACGCTCACCGACGGCTTGGAAAAATCCATTTCCGCGGCAATATCAACCGAGCGCACCTCGCCGTTGCGATTATGCAAAATCAAAATGGTTTCAAGATAATCTTCCTTAGATTCAAAAATTCTGTCTTTCATAGTTCCGCCTTTTCATAAAAAATCATTAGCTTAAACTTATTGTACCACTTTTCGGCAAATTAGTCAAGTGCTGTCGGGATCATAGTATGAAATCGGCGAATTGCGCTCTCATAAACAAAACCCTGCGACTTCCGAAAAGGCTGCACAAAATTACGAAAATTTCAAAAAAATTACATACTCAGCATACGCGCGATAACGCTGCCGCCGTAAACTATCGGATATTCCCGCAGCGAGAATATCACCCCGTCCACGGGCGCGGTTATCTCCTGCTCGACCGTACCCGTTATCGGAGTAACGATCTCCCCGATAACCGAGCCTTTAGCCAGCCACATATTGTGTTCGGCGGTCGGGATAAAAATTCCGCTGCCCGAGGAATGTATAACGTGAACGGCGCCGTCCGTTGAGATCATCGGGTGCGATATTCCGTGCTCCTCCTCCGTCCACACTCCCATGTTGTGCATTAAGTTGAAAATGCCGTGCAGAAGCTGATCGCAGTATTCGAGATCGATCCTCTGCCCGACTCCCATTTCAACCACCAAAGCGGGAACGTCCGCCGCGATAAGCGACTCCGCGAGCGAGCCGTCCCCGACCGCGCCCGATTCGTGCACCCACACCAGATCGGTATTCAGCATTTTCGCGTATTTCATAAGGCGGTCGCTGTTTTCGGGACGGATACGCACCTGCGGTATCTCGCGGATAAAAATGTTGCTCGAATGAACATCCACGCACATATCCGCGCCCTTGATATCCTCCACCAGCCGCTTTGCGATATTCTCGGCAATAGAGCCGATATCCGACCCCGGGAACACGCGGTTCATATCCAGACCCGTCATCGGAAACGCCCTCGACACCGACTCCATACCCAGAGGATTTACCGCGGGGTATATCTCGACCGTGCCCGTGAGGTTCGCCATATTCGCGGTGATCTTCTTCACGAGCTGATAGCAGATATACTGACCCTCCAGCTCGTCCCCGTGGATACCCGTGACGATCGCGATACGCTTGCCGTTTTCGGCGTTCACGCTGCGCAGGGTGTTCTTTTTTATCGTCAATTCTTCATCGACATTAAGCTTTACGGTGACTATATTTTCTATCATAAGGTTCTCCTTGTTCCTGTTAATTATTTATCGCGTCAGCGAGGAAAAATTTTTTCTGCTGCGCCCCGCCGAATTTCGATTTACGTTTTCTCCGCAAGCCCTTTGACTGCCAGCCCGACGACGATCTGCACCGACAGCACGGCGGCGGCAAGCGTTCCCAGCGCTGCCCACTGCCGAACGGTCAAAGGAACGATATAGAACACGCCCGGGAAGAGCAGCACCGCTCCCGCGAACGCCGCGATAAGCACTGCCAGCATAACCGCGCGCCACGGTTTAAACGGACGGCAGACATTCGCAAGCACCAGAAAGCAGGCAAATCCCGTAAGCAGCGTCGCCATTGCCGAAACCTGCCCGGGCGGATAGCCGAAGATCCCCTCGGCGGCGGTAAGCAGCCCTATCCCGACCGCGACGGAGATACCGCCGGGCGCGGCTTTCTTCATCACATTTATAAGAAATCCTCCGCGCACCAGACTCTTATTCGGCTCAAGCGCCAGCAAAAACGACGGCGCGCCGATAGCCAGAGCGCTTATCAGCGTCATCTGAATGGGCTTGAACGGATACCCGTACGGCAAAAACAGAAACGCCGCCGCCAGCAAAAACGAGAAGATCGTCTTAACAAGAAACAGCGCCGCCGAACGCTGGATATTGTTGATACACCGCCTCCCCTCCTCGACAACGAGCGGCATTGAAGCAAAATCCGAGTTGAGCAGAACAAGCTGCGAAACCGACCTCGCCGCGTCGCTTCCCGACTGCATTGCTACCGAACAATCCGCTTCCTTGAGCGCGAGGACGTCGTTTACGCCGTCGCCGGTCATGGCGACCTTGTGTCCCGCGGCTTTCAGCGCCTTAACGAGCAGCAGCTTCCGATCCGGCGTTACTCTGCCGAAAACCGTGTATTTCACGGCGGCTTCGGCGATATCCCCGTCGGCGATATTACCCATATCGATGTAGTTTTCCGCATTGTCAAGCCCCGCGCGTTTCGCGACATTTGAAACCGTTACGGGATCGTCGCCCGATATCACCTTTAGCTCAACGCTCTGCCGCTTGAAGTAGTCAAGCGTTTCGGGAGCGGTCGCGCGTATCTTGTCTGAAAGGATAACAAGCGCTTTCGCGTCAACCCCGGGCGGCAGAGCGTTCTCCCCGACCGGCAGCGGCGAATGTGCCAGAACCAGCACACGGTAGCCTTTCGCGGAGTATTTTTCACAGATATCCGAGATCCGCGAATAATTCTCCCCAAGTACAAAGCTCGGCGCTCCGAGAACAACCGTTCCCAGCCTGTCAAACTGCGCCGCGCTCCATTTCCGCGCCGAGGAGAACGGTACCGTTTTCACCAAAGAAAAGTCCGATTTGCCCGAATAGCGCTCACAGACGGCTTTCAGCGTAGCGTTCGGTTCGGGAAACGCCGCCGAGAACGCGTTGAGAGCGCCCTCAACGTTGAAGCCCTCGTCAAGCGTTTTTACCTCGTTCAGTTCCATACAGCCCTCGGTTATCGTGCCCGTTTTGTCGAGGCACAGCACGTCCACTCTCGCGAGCGATTCCACGCAATACAGATCCTGACAAAGCGTCTGCCGCTGCCCAAGACGAACAGCGCTCACTGCCAAGGCAATGCTCGTCAGCAGCACCAATCCCTCGGGGATCATTCCGATAAGCGCGGCGACCGTGCTTGTTACGCCCGTTTCTATCGGAAGCTTTGTCACATAAAGCGCCTTGTAGAACAATATCAGACCGAACGGAACGATACACGCCGAAACCACGCGGATTATCTTGTTTATCGAGTTCATCATCTCCGAGGAGCGCTTTTTAACGTACTTCGCGCCGCTTGTTATCTTCCCCGAGGTGGATTCCGAGCCGACGTGCGTCGCCCTGACCGTACAGCTTCCCGAAACGATAAAGCTGCCCGAAAGCACCTCGTCTCCCGGCTTTTTCGGAACAGGGTCGCTTTCGCCCGTAATAAGGCTCTCGTCTGCTTCGCACTCACCGCCGAGAACCACGCCGTCCGCACAGACCTGCCGCCCGTCCGCCAGCAGCATAATATCGTCGACGACGATATCGCTTACGGGGAGAACTTTCTCGCCGCCGTCGCGGATAAGATGAGCCTTAGGCGCGGAGATTATCGAAAGTCTGTCTATAACGCGCTTTGAGCGTATTTCCTGAAATATCCCTATCGCGATATTGCTGATTATTACGCCCATAAACAGCATATTCCGCCAGCTTCCGACAAGCGCCACGAGCACGGCGAGAATAACGTTGATCAAGTTAAAAAGCGTAAAGATATTGTCGCGGAATATTTTGGGGACGCTTTTTGTTCTGATATCAAGACTGCCGTTGCTCTGTCCTTTTTTAACGCGCTCGGCAACCTCAGCGGAGGTTAATCCTTTTATATCTGTTTGTTTCATAATTCCTCCGAAAAGTGTTATAACGTAAATTATTGTTTAACGCAGTGGCGGTGGTGCTTTTTTGTAATTTGTTGCTTGTTGTGGTTTCGTTTATTTTAAGTAAATTGTTGACG
>CAYWIP010000030.1:0-28789 GCA_964458395.1 uncultured Ruminococcus sp. | reverse complement strand
TTTCGGTGCCTCGTCAGCGCAAGTAATCTCATCGGTAAAATGTGTGTGACACGCGCTCCCCGCCCGTATACTACTTTTAGACGACTTCTTAATAATACGGCTACATAGACAGACGATTCCTCGACGTTTCCACTAAAGATAGTTGACGAACGAGGAACGCGTGAGATGTATCTTGTACTTTAAAAAGCTCAAACCCGTTTTCGGCAACCGAAAAATGCGGTAAAGGGGGTGTGGGAGAGGGGAAGAAGATCGGAAGAGGAAACCCGTAGGGAGAGGGGGGAACTCCGCATTTTTGTCGGATTTTGTTGTTCCCCCCTCTCCCGAAGGGTGTCCTCTTGCACCGTGAGAAGACATTTTAATTAAAATTAACGAAACAACAGGGATTAACATACAAAAAAGAACTATAAGCAAGCGCAGCGTCACTGCAATAAATTCAAATTTAACAAGAATATACTTATAGTAATAAACGGCAAATAATTTACATTTAATAAACAAAAACCATATTTTTAAATGAAATTTCCAAAAACCCCTTGACAAGGCTTTTATAATGAGGTATAATAATTTAATGTGAGTAGCTGTGTACGGGATAATTGTATCCCGCCGCAGAAAAATAATTGAGGAGGAAAAGAAAATGAAAAGAACTTACCAGCCCAAGAAGCTCCAGAGAAAGCACGAGCACGGCTTTATGAAGAGAATGGCTACCAAGAACGGCAGAAAGGTTCTCGCTCGCCGCCGCGCAAAGGGCAGAAAAAGACTTTCTCACTGATGACGGCTGTCAATGTCTGATTTAAGGAAAAGATACGTCGTTATCAAAAGCAACCGCGATTTTACCTACCTGTTCAGAAAGGGCGAATCCGTAGTGTGCTACGGCTTTGTGTGTTACATAAAGCCGCGCCGCGGGGGCAAAAACCGCCTGGGGATCGTTACGGGAAAAAAGGTCGGGAACGCGGTGAAACGCAATCGGGCAAGGCGGATAATCAGAGAAGCTTTCCGCCTTCTGGACCCGGTTATCAAGGAAAAAACCGATAGGCGCTTTGATTTCGTGTTTGTCGCGAGGGCAAAAACGCCAACGTTAAAAATGCAGCAGATTTTAAGTCTTATGAAAAAGAATATTCTGCCGAAATTGAACAAGGCGGATTGAACTCCGCTGTTTGATCGAAATGAAATATATTTTTTTGGGAATTATCAAGCTGTATCGACTTACACTGTCAAAGATCCTGCCGCCGTGCTGCCGCTTTTATCCTACCTGTTCAGAGTATGGGCTTACCGCTATTCGGCGGTTTGGAGCGGTAAAGGGCGGTTATTTGACATTCTGGCGAATTTTCAGATGCAATCCGTTCGGCAACGGCGGAATAGACCCCGTGCCGAAAAAGTTCTGTTTCCGCCCCGAAAAGCTCACCGTATCGCGCACTAAAACCCAGATCGGCAGAGACTGCGCGGAGCGTTACCGCAGACGCAGATCACGCAAAAAATCTCCCTATAAGCGGAAGTGACCGCGGGAGTTGACGATATATAAAGATGATGTAGAACAATTCCGTGTGCGTTTGTCGCGCCCGAACATAAGAAAGGTCGTGGACGTTATTCAATTTCTTTACAGTCTGATAGGTACGCCTTTGGGGTACATTTTGTACTTTATCTATAAATTCATATGCTCGAACGTCGGAGTCGCTATCCTGATATTCACCTTTATCGTTAAGGCGGCGCTTTTGCCGCTGTCGATAAAGCAGCAGAAGAATTCCGCGAAATCCGCTGTTTTCCAGCCGAAGGTAACGGAGATCCAGCAGAAATACAGAAACAATCAGCAGAAGATGCAGGAGGAGCTGGCAAAGCTCCAGGCGCAGGGCTATAAGCCCATGTCGGGCTGCGGCTCCATGCTGCTGTCTTTTCTGATCCTGTTCGGCGTCATCGATGTTGTATACAAGCCGCTGACGCATATCGTCCATATGAGCAACGAGTCTATAAACGCGCTGGTTGAAGAGTCGTATAATGTCGAGTTTACTTCGGTTATTGTCGGCGAATACACCAGACCCGCCGAGGATGTTGAAAAGCTCAACGAAAAGGATCGCGCCAAGCATGACGATATCCTCCGCGACTCCGAGAAGATACTCGTCTACTATAACGAGCATTGTCTCGGCGAGGGCGAGAGCGCATATGATATGACCGTGTTCGGCACGCTTGATACCAAAAACGTCAAGATCGTGTCGGCTGCCGTAAAGGCTGCTATCAAGGAAGCGTATGCACAGGACAAGTCCAACACGCAGCTTGTACACACCGATATGTACAAGATAACCGACGAAGAGCGCGCAGCGCTTGACGCTATGGCTACCGAGGACGAAAAGACGGAGTACCGTCTGGCTCACTCGTTCAGCAAGAATTTTACGGACGCGCTTACAAACGTTCAGATACACTACGGCGCATACGCGGCGACGGGTGACGACGTTGTAACGTTCCAGGCGACCTCAAATATGCAGCGCGAGTTGTACGCCCTCAACTGCTTCGGCACGGAAACAGACAGATACAACAATAAGAGCGCATACAGCGAGGCGGCGGTGCGTCCCGAGGTAAGAGCGGAACTTGAGGAACTTTACGATAACCTTAACTTTATCGGAATAAAGCTGGGCGTGGTTCCCAAGGACGATATGAGATTCCCGATCATACTTGTGCCGATCATCTCGTTCCTGATGTCGCTGCTCCAGACATTCGTTTCCAACAGGATGATGGCGAAGTCCAATCCCGACGCGGCGAAGTCCATGGGCTCAATGAAGATCATGATGTACGTTATGCCGCTTATGTCGCTCTGGATCGCGTTCACCGTACCTGCCGGAGCGGGCTTCTACTGGACGATAAGCTATGTATTCGGTATAGCGCAGACGATAATACTCAACAAGATATACGATCCCGCAAAGCTCAGAGAGCAGGCGGAGGCGGAAATTACCGCTAAAAATAAGACCGTAAACGTCGAGGCGGTAAAGGTAGTCGACGAAAACGGCAAGGAGGAAACTCTTTCTCAAAAGGAGATCAACCGCCGCAAGCTCGCGGCAGCCCGCAAGGCTGACGCCGAGAAGTACGGCGAGGAATATCACGACGATGACGACGATTGACCGTTATCGGAAAGGGGATCAATATGGAAAAAGAATTCACAGCAAAAACCTTAGATGAAGCCAAGGCGCTTGCCGCAGGGGAATTCGGAGCAAGCGCGGACGAGATCGACTTTGAGGTTCTTGAACAGCCGAGAAAAACGCTGTTCGGCGGCTTAAAGGGAGAGTATAGGGTAAAGGCGGTTTACGAACCTGCCGCGGAGGAGATCTCCCCCATATCGGAGGAGAACGGCGGAGAAAAGCCCGAAAGCGCTCAGCAGGACGACGTTTCCGACAACGGCGATAACGACAGCGGCGAAGAGCTTCCCGACGATTTTGACATAAGCAAAAGCCTTAAGGTGAAGATGGCTATCGAGTATCTGACCGACGTTATGCACGCTCTCGGTCTGGAAAAATTTGAGATCACCCCCGTAAAGCGTGACGGAAACGTTGTTCTGAATATCACCGGCGAAAAGCTCGGCATCGTTATCGGAAAGCGCGGCGAAACTCTGGACAGCCTTCAGTATCTGACGATACTCGCGTCCAACCGCTCCGAGGAGAGCTTCTGCCGAATTTCGCTCGACTGCAACGACTACCGCGACAAGCGCCGCGAAACGCTTGACGCGCTCGCGAGAAAGACCTCGGCAAAGGTCATCAAGCAGGGCAGAAAGATCGCTCTCGAGCCTATGAACCCCTATGAGCGCAGAATTATCCACAGCTGCGTTGCCGAGATCGAGGGCGTTTCCAGCCGCTCGACGGGCACCGAGCCTTACAGAAAGGTAGTTATCTACGCGGATAAGCCCAAGTTTGACAACCGCCGCCGCGGAAACGGAGGAGGAAGACGCTCGCCGGACGGGGCTTCGACGAGAAACTACCGTCAGTCGGGAGGATTTTCGACGAGCTTCGAGCGCGAGTACAAGCGCCGTCAGTATCAGCCCGACGAAAACGCCGACGCGGGCGATTTCTCCAAGGAGACAGTTGACTCCGAGAAGAAAGCTAATCTTTACGGAAAGATAGAGCTTTAATTTAAACGCCCGGGAGCTTCGGCTTCCGGGATTTTGTTTTGACGGCGGTTGACTATTTCGCGCCGATGTGGTAAAATATAATAGGGGCATCTCTAAAAACCTTGTTTGAGGAGAAATCAACAGAGCACGCCGTCTACTGCGTCAAGTCTCCTCGCAAGGCATACAGCCTTGCTTCGTCGACTTTCCTTGTAGCCGACGCACTCTGCTGATTTCTCCTTTTCAAACCGGTTTTTAGAGGTGCCCTATATAAAAATTAAGGGGGCGGTCACTTTGAAATATAAATATTTCTTCCACGCGGACACAATGAAATACGGCGACCGTCTGCGGCATATCCTTATAAACGTCTTTGGACCGATAATCGCGCTTTGCGTGTTCTGCGCCGTTCAGATAGTGCTCAACTACCGCTCGGAATTCGCGCTTCTGCTGCTGGCGGTTATCTGCGGCAGCGTTCTGTTCGGAATGATATTCGGGTTTTCGGCGGTGTATATTACCGAAAAGAAAAAGCGCCGCCACTCCAAGTACACATTTTTCGACTTTTTGCCGGTGGGAATGGTCTACAGCGAATACGCGGGCGAGTACGTTCACTGGGGAGCGCGGATAATTACGCGGCGGCTGTATTTTATCCCGTTCGAGGGACTGGAGAGCGTTTCCAGAGACCCGAAAAAAGCCCCGCATGACATCACCTTCAAGGGAGAGATACGCGCGTATTTTTTCGAGAGCGACAGACTGGGTTATCATATTAACGAGGACGGTGCGCTCGAGTTCGACACCGACCTGCTCAATTGGGGAATGTACGAAACGCTGACAGAGCTTACGATTAAAAACCGCTTCGGGAACACCAAGCAGCTTGAACAGTCGGCGCTGTTCTATCTTGAGCAATTCAGGAACACGCCCGAAAAGAAGCCGTTCAATATATCGGAATTTGTTTCAAGACGGAAAAACAAGCCCAAGCCCACCACGTCAAATCCCGCCCTTGAAGCTCCGAGCTTTAACAGAAACTGGAAATAACAAGGAGAACCGTATGAACGGCGAACTTTATCAGATGTGCCTTTTGACCGCCGCCGCAAAGCAGGCGCTTTTCCGCGGCGGGGAGTTTAAATATGAGCCGACCGTTTATGAAAACAAGGTCGAGTTCCTGTTTTTGCCGAATATTCGTCAATGCGGCGTATTCAACCGCACTGCGAAAAACGCGGAAAAGTGGTACAAATATCTGGGAAAAAAAGGGCTGCGCGACATTAAGCTCGTTATGCCGACGGAGGTAAAGGACAGGCAGCTTCTCGGGTTCGCGAACACCACCCAAAGCAGTATTATCTGCTACTTCAAGAACAGCGAGATCACCGTATTCGAGCCGAGGTGGGAATTCGACCAAAAACTGAAAAAATGGAATATTCTGTATACCGAGCGCCTTTTGCTTATCCCGTTCGTCAAGCCTTACGGCGAGGACAACACCGACGATTTCCGTGAGGTTCTTGTCGAGATAGCCGACCTTGCCGAGAGGATAGACTGCTCAAATTTCGCGAAATTTTTCGAGCGTGCTTTGAGTTTTCTTGACGGCAGGGAAACTCCATCGGGAGCGCCGCTCCCGAATATACCCGAAAGGTATCTGCCGCTGTTCTGCGCCGCAGACGCCGCGGACGTTTTCGGGGCAATGGGCTCGTGGAACGATTCGCCGCCGTTTATGGCTCACGAAAAGGGCTTGGACAAGGAATACGACGAGCTTTCGGCGCGGCTGCTGAAAAACATACGGCTCGCGGTTTTTTACGCTATCAACGAATGGAGATAGAGAGAATCTCCCGCAATAACAAAAAATCGCGCCCGTCAAACGACAGGCGCGGTTTATATTCCGTCAAGGCGGTGTTCGGGGCTTTGGGCGGCACCGGATACTTTTAAGATACGGACGGCTTTTGACCGCTCGTCCACGCTATAGTACACTATGTAATTTTTTCCATGGGAAAAAAGCGCACTTCATCACCGTTAAAACGCTCGTTATCAACAAGCGGAAACAAATAAGGGCGATATTTCAAATCTTTTATTTGTTTCATTATTTTGTTATATATATTTTTCGCGGCTATTGGGTTTTTCAATTTTTCGGAAATATACCACCGTATTTCACGCAGACTTGTGCTTGCCAGCCGCGTCAATTCCCACTCGGTAATTCATCGCCAAACTCCCTTGCCATTTCTTCTTCAAACTCTTCTAACGAGATATATTCCCCGCGCTTCATCTGCTCCAACGCCAAATCAAGGTCTGCGTGAAGCTCCTCTTTTGTCTGCGGTCTGAACACGGACGGCAAGCTTTCATCTCCCGCCGCCAATCGTTTGGCTGTCTCCGCTTCGACCCGCTCCATTGACAGACGCGTTTCTTCGTCAAGCTCGCCGTCCGTAAATGTTCTGATATCTTCCGCCATAATCACAGCCTCCTTTCAAAGAAAACCTATCCTGAACATATTATAGCACATTATTCCGAAAAATGCAACACATTATTCAAAAGCGGTTGACAATGGCGACAAAAAGTGGTAAAATAAATCTGTATAAATAATTTTAGGGAAGCCAACTACTCCCCGCCAAAAGGAAGGTAATTCAAAATGGAAATCAAGATCCAAAAGACAACGGCACCCAAGGCAAAACCCACCGACGAAACAAAGCTCGGCTTCGGTCACATCTTCACAGACCATATGTTCGTGATGAACTACGACGCGGGTCAGGGCTGGCACAACGCGCGCATAGTGCCCTACGGCGAGATATCGCTCTCTCCGGCGGCTATGTGCCTGCATTACGGTCAGGAGATATTTGAGGGATTAAAGGCTTACCGCACTGCGGACGGCTCTATCCAGATGTTCCGTCCGGACGAGAACTTCAAGAGAATGAACGTTTCCGCCGAGAGAATGGTAATTCCGCAGATAGACGAGGAATTTGTTCTCGGCGCGTTAAAGCAGCTTGTCGAAATGGAAAAGGACTGGGTTCCTCACACCGACGGAGCTTCCTTGTACATCCGCCCGTTCATCTTCGCGACCGACCCGTATGTGGGAGTTAAGCCCGCCGATCACTACCTGTTTATGATAATCCTTTCGCCCTCGGGAGCGTACTATTCGACCGGTCTTAATCCCGTTAAGATCTACGTTGAGGAGAAGTATGTGCGCGCGGTAAGAGGCGGCACGGGCTTCGCGAAGACCGCCGCGAACTACGCGATCTCCCTCAAAGGTCAGGACGAGGCTCACAACCAGGACTACGAGCAGGTTCTCTGGCTGGACGGCGTGGAGCAGAAGTATATTGAGGAAGTCGGCTCTATGAACATCTTCTTCGTTATCGACGGGGAGGTCATCACTCCGCAGCTCACGGGCTCTGTCCTCCCGGGAATCACCAGGAAGTCCTCTATCGAGCTTTGCAAGAAGTGGGGAATGAAGGTCACCGAGCGCAGAATTACCATTCAGGAGGTCGCCGAGGCTTACGACGCGGGAAAGCTCGACGAGGTATTCGGCACGGGTACGGCTGCCGTAATTTCGCCCGTCGGACACCTCAAATGGGGCGATAAGATAATGACGATAAACGACAACAAGATCGGCGCTGTTTCGCAGAAGCTCTACGACACCATGACGGGAATTCAGTACGGCAAGCTCCCGGACGAGTTCGGCTGGATAGTAAAGATATGACGCAAAATCCGAAAAACGAGATCAAGGTACGGGTTCAGAGTATCCTCGCCGCGATAACTCAGAAGTACGTTATGACCGATTCTAAAATCCCGTCCGAGGTTCTGGCGCTCAAGGACGAGGTCATGGATATTTTCGAGAAGTCGCAGCGGGAGAACGATCCCGAAAAGCTGCGGCAATACGGGCGGCGGCTCGCGGAGATACGCGAGAGCGTTGTCCCCGACAATTGAAAGGACAGTTATGACAAAACGGCTCACCGTACTGCTTGCGGCTATTCTGACGCTGCTGTGCGGCTGCGCGGGAAACAAGGCGCTTACCGTACAGGAATACAGCGACGAGCTTTACCGCTGCTGGGGCGAGTTTCTCACCGCAACCGCGGAATGGACAAAATACGCTCCCGAAACTTATCCGTACAGTGATGAGGACGTCAAAGGGCTTAAAGAGACCGTTTCCCGCCGCGAAAAGGCGCTTGACGATCTCGCAAGGATCAACCCTCCCGAAAAGTATGCCGAACGTCACAAGGCGCTTGTAAAGTCACTCGATTATGAGTACAAATGGAACAAGGCGGCGCTTGATCTGGCTGACGCAAAAAGCGCGGAGGACGCGGATAGGCTCGGAAATGATATTGCGGAGATAGTGGACTCTATTCCCGAAGGCGGATCGCTGCCAAGTGTGTATATGTTTTTGTACAAAGACCTGAAAGAGGAGCTTGGCGGCTGACGGCTTTTGGTTCGCAAATATTCCCGTAAGCCATACGGGATAAGAAAGGAAATATATTTAATGAAGAACACCGAAAAATCATTGGAGACAATAAAGACCCTGTGTATTCACAGAGGCTTCGTATATCCGGGAAGCGAGATCTACGGCGGTCTGGCGAACACATGGGATTACGGTCCCCTCGGCGTGGAGCTTAAGGAGAACATCAAAAAGGCATGGCGCAAGAAATTCGTCCAGGAGAACAAGTACAACGTCGGTCTGGATTCCGCTATTCTCATGAACCCGCAGACATGGGTGGCTTCGGGTCACGTCGGCGGCTTCTCCGACCCGCTTATGGACTGCAAGGACTGCAAGACCCGTCACCGCGCGGATAAGCTTATAGAGGATTTCGGCGAGACCACCGCGGACGGCTGGTCAAACGACAAGATGATGAACTATATCCGCGAAAAAGGCATCAAGTGTCCCAACTGCGGAAGCACCAACTTTACGGATATCCGTCAGTTTAACTTAATGTTCAAGACCGCGCAGGGCACGGTCGAGGACAACAAGAACGAGCTGTATCTTCGTCCCGAGACCGCGCAGGGAATTTTTGTCAACTTCGCGAACATTCAGCGCACCTCGCGCAAAAAGGTTCCGTTCGGCGTGGCGCAGGTCGGCAAGTCGTTCAGAAACGAGATCACTCCCGGACAGTTCATTTTCCGCGTCCGCGAGTTCGAGCAGATGGAGCTGGAGTTCTTCTGCAAGCCCGGAACGGATCTTGAATGGTTCGACTATTGGCGCACCTACTGCAAGAACTTCCTGCTGTCGCTCGGCATAAAGGAGGAAAATCTCCGTCTGCGCGACCACGACCCCGAGGAGCTTGCGTTCTACTCCAAGGCGACCACCGACTTCGAGTTTATGTTCCCGTTCGGCTGGGGCGAGCTTTGGGGCGTTGCCGACAGAACCGACTACGATTTAACACAGCACATCAACACGAGCGGCAAGTCGCTTGAATACTTCGACCCCGAAACCAACGAAAAGTATGTGCCCTACGTTATCGAGCCGTCGCTCGGCGTGGAGCGTCTGTTCCTCGCGGTGGTATGCGACGCCTACGACGAGGAGGCTCTCGAGGACGGCACGACCAGAACCATTATGCACCTCCACCCCGCGCTTGCGCCGATAAAGGCTGCCGTTCTGCCGCTCTCCAAGAAGCTCTCGGAGAAATCCACGGAGCTTTTTGAGGAGCTTTCCAAGTACTTCGCGGTTGACTACGATGAAGCGGGAGCTATTGGCAAACGCTACCGCCGTCAGGACGAGATCGGTACGCCGTTCTGCATTACCTACGATTTCGACACCGAGAACGATAACTGCGTGACCGTCCGCGAGCGCGACACGATGTCGCAGGTAAGGATCCCACTCGCCGACGTAAAAGCGTATATTGAGGAGAAGATCGCCTTTTAACTTAAATAAAGAAATTTACTTTATTAAGCGCGTTTAAGTTAACCCGTTTAATCGTTAAGTTACATCAATTACACAATCAGAGCCTTACATATGTGTGTATTTTCACAAATATGTAAGGCTTTTTTTAAGCAAATTTACAAAAAAATATAAAATAACTTGACAAGAGCGCTTAAAATAATTATAATTAAAAGTGAGATTAAGCAAATGATAACTTCATAAGCAGCTTAATTAAACAGTTACTTTTTATCTCTTTATGATGTATGGAGGAATACCATGAAACTGAAAAGATTATTGGCAGGCGTTCTCGCCGCAACGGCAGCACTTACGCTCGCGGGCTGCAACAGCAATGACAGCCCCGCAGGCGGAAACTCTAACAGCACTTCAAGCAACAACTCTTCCACAGGAGGAAGCAGCTCCACGGGCGACAGTTCCACAGGCGGCGACAGCAGCACCGGGGACAACAGCTCCACTCCCGCTCCGAGCGGTTCTTCGCTTTATGACGCTTCCAAGATTACCGACGGTCTGACGCTTAACATTCTGACCAACCGTACCGATATGGTAGACAACGGTTATCTCGATCAGATCACCGACGCGTTTGAGGAGAAGTTCAAGTGCACTGTCAAGTACGAGGGTCTTACCAAGTACAACGGCGACGTAAAGACCAGAATGACCACCACAAACTACGGCGACGTTCTGATGATCCCGAGCAATATGACTCCCGAGGACAAGGCAGCCAAGTTCGAGCCGCTCGGTACTTACGACGAGCTTTCCAAGAAGTACCTCTGGACGGATCAGCATATGTGCGACGGTCAGGTATACGGTATCGCTCACATGGGTTCCGTTGACGGCGGAATCGTATATAACAAGAGAGTATGGGCAGACGCGGGCATTACCGAGCTTCCCAAAACTCCCGAGGACTTCATCGCGGACCTCAAGAAGATCAAGGAGCAGACCAACGGCACCGTAATTCCTTACCTCACCAACTTCGGCGAGCCGGATAAGTGGCCGCTCAACCAGATCTGGGCGCTTGCGGATTCTATTGAGGGCGACCCCGACTTCCAGACCAAGATACTTACCGAAAAACAGGATCTGCTCACTCCCGGCAACGGCTACTATGAGAGCATGAAGCTCATGTTCGATCTGTTCAGCACTGCGGAGGTTCTCGAAGAGGATCATATGACCAGCGGCTGGGAGGGTTCCAAGCCCGCTATCAGCCAGGGCAAGATCGGCACGATGATAATGGGCTCGTGGGCAGTTAAGCAGTTCAAGGAGATCCTTACTCCCGAGCAGGGCGGTCACCCCGAGGATATCGGCTTTATGCCCGCTCCGTTCAACAAGGACGGCAAGCAGTACGCGCGTTCCGCAGCAGACTACGCTATGGCGGTCAACGTTAACAGCGACCCCGCCGTTAAGGAGCTTGGCAAGGCTTATATCGAGTGGTTCATCTGCGAATCTCCGTTTATTAAGGACCAGCAGGGTCTGTCGCCCCTTATCGGCGCCGAGATGCCCGACTACCTCACCGATTTCGCGGACTGCGAGTTCTTTATTTCCAATCCCGCTCCCGACGCGCTCCAGGGCGTATTTGACGAGATCGACAAGGAGTCCGAGGTAGGTACTCAGAATCAGGACGCCGCAAACTTCAAGGCAAGAATTGCCGAGGCAGCATTCAAAGGCGAGGGCGAAGAGGCTTTCCAGGCTATCGTTGACGACGTCAACAAGAGATGGGCTGAAGCAAGAGATAAGAACGAAAAGTATATCGCTTATCAGAACTCAAACGGCTGATAACCCGTAATGTCGGTTATTCATAGTTTTCCCATGGCTTTTCGCTCCGCGTTTTCACGGAGCGAAAAGTTATATCAAAATTGAAAGGACGGTACCGTTTATGAGTGCCAATGCTAAGCAAAAGCGTACATTCGGCGAATGGCTGCGCGGTTATACGGGTCAGAAATATCTCACTACGTTTTTTTTCCTGCTGATACCGATCGTGCTTTTGCTGCTGTTTACGCTTATCCCCGCGGTGAATATGGTTCTGTTCAGCTTTCAGAAGCGCGACCAGCTCGGAATAAATCCCGAGTGGATCGGTCTGGAAAATTACATAACGCTCTTCACGCAAAGCGAGTATCTCAGTACCTTCAAGAACTGTATGTACTATCTGTTGGGCTCGTTCGTTCAGCAGGCTCTGGCGCTGCTTATAGCGACTACCCTTTGCTCAAAGCTTAAGCTCGCCAACGTTTTTAAGGGGATCCTGTTCTTCCCCTATATGATGAACGGCGTTGCGGTATCGATCATCTTCCGTAAATTTTTCGCAAAGGGCGACGGAATCATCAGCTCGGAGGGTACGCTCAACAGCATTCTTTCGCTTTTCGGCATACAGGGAACAGCGTGGCTGAACAACCCGGATCTTGTTAACTGGTGTCTGGTTTTCGCTTCGATCTGGAAGTATATCGGCTTTGATATAATCATGTACATCGGCGCTATACAGTCCATTTCCCCCGACATTTACGAAGCGGCGGATCTCGACGGCGCAAACGGCTGGCAGAGATTCTGGTACATAGTGTTCCCGGGTATCCGTCCGATAGTTGCGCTTCAGCTCGTACTCGCTATAAAGGGCGCGGCTTCCGTATTCGATATCCCGTACATCATCACCGGCGGCGCAAACGGTACGTCTACGTTCGTTATCAAGACCATTGACACGGCGTTCACCTATGAAAAGGTCGGACTCGGCTCGGCAATGGGTATCGTGCTGCTGCTTATCATACTTATAATTACGGGCATTCAGAACCTGTTCTTTAGAGAGAGGAAGTGACGATATGGCTAAGGAACGTTTTACAAGCGTAAAAAGTCATCAGTTCAGGGAAACCCCGAAGTCGGTAAGAATTGCTTTTCAGGTTTTAAAATACGTATTTCTTGTCATATGCTGTCTGGTTGTTCTTATTCCTCTTGTCATTGTGCTTCTCGGCTCGCTCAAGACGGGCACGGAGTACTTGCAGTCGAACGTTTTCGCGCTGCCCGAGGTGCCGCAGTTCTCCAACTACGTGACCGCGTTTACCAAGGGGCACGTTTTGCTCGGTCTGGCAAATACGTTTTTTATTGAGATCGTTTCCTGCTTCGGCACGATAATCACCGGCACTATGACGGCGTTTGTTCTTCAGCGCTTTTCAATGCTGTACACAAAGATCGTCAAGGCGATATTCCTTGTTGTGGCGCTGCTGCCGAGCATTTCCATGCAGGTAACGGTGTTCCAGATCGTAAACGCAATGGGTCTGCATGACAACTATCTCGCGCCGATTCTTATGTACATCGGCACGGACATCGTATCTATTCAGATATTTATGCAGTTTCTCGACAACATCTCCGTATCGCTCGACGAGAGCGCGTTTCTGGAGGGCTGCTCCTATCCGAGAGTTTACTGGAGCATAATCCTCCCCATGCTGCGCCCGGCTATCGCGACAGTTCTTGTAATCAAGTTTGTCGGAATTTACAACGACTTCTACACCGCAAACCTGTACATTCCGCACCACGAAACGGTATCAACGGCACTGTACAACTTTATAGGTCCGTACGGCGCGCAGTGGGAGGTCATCTTCGCGGGAATAATCATCTGTATTATCCCGACGCTGATTATTTTCCTGGCGCTGCAAAAGTCCATTTACTCAAACCTCGTTTCGGGTTCGGTAAAGGAATAAGCGGCGGGTATCAACATAATACTTAAAAGACCTCCCAAGGAAAACCCGGGGAGGTCTTTTTCGGCAATACCGGGCGAAATGTGAAATATGCCCGCTTAACTAAATCTTTACAAAAAAATCGCAAAACACTCTTGATTTTGTAAACGTTTTACGATATAATAAAAATACAAGTTATATGCAATAATTTTCCGGGAGAGGGTTCAAAATGGATAAAAAGCTTAACGTATGTCTGATGAACGATTCGTTCCCGCCCGTTATAGACGGAGTGGCGAACGCGGTTATAAATTACGCCGAGGTTATCACAAAAGAGCTGGGCAAGGCGGCGGTGGTAACTCCCGAATATCCGGGCGCGGAGGACGATTACCCGTTCGAGGTGTTCCGCTACCGCAGCCTGCCGATAACGGAGAAGCTCTGCGGCTACCGCGCGGGATATCCGTTCTCCTGCAAGAAGCTGGACGCGCTTTCGACGGAGGAATTCGACATTATCCACAGCCACTGTCCGTTCGCGTCGACCATGATGGCGCGCGTTCTCCGCGAAAAGACGAACGTGCCGATAGTGCTTACCTATCACACGAAATTCGACATAGATATAAAGCGCGCGCTGCCCAACAAGCTGATGTCGGAACAGGCGATCAAATTCGTTATAAACAACATCTCCGCGTGCGACGAGGTATGGACGGTCAGCCGCGGCGCGGGCGAAAATCTCCGCAGTCTGGGATACGAGGGCGACTTTGTGGTAATGGAGAACGGCGTCGACTTCCCGAAGGGGCGCGCGGACAAGCGTGACGCCGAGGCGCTCCGTCAGGCTTACGATATCCCCGAGGACACCATACTGTTTATGTTCGTGGGCAGACTGCTCTGGTACAAGGGAATTCGGCTGATTCTCGACGCGCTGAAGATCATTGACGAAAAGGGGCTTAACTACCGTATGATGTTCGTCGGCGACGGTATGGACAGGCAGGAAATGGAGGACTACGTCAAGGAACTGGGGCTTTCCGAGAAGTGCATTTTTACGGGCGCGGTGAGCGACCGCGAGGAACTTCGCGTATTCTATACGGCGGGCGAGCTGTTTTTGTTCCCGTCCGAGTACGACACCAACGGAATAGTAGTCCGCGAGGCCGCCGCCTGCGGAGTAGGCTCGCTGCTTATCGAGGGGAGCTGCGCCGCAGAGGGCATTACCGACGGATGGACGGGCATACTTTCCGCCGCGGATCCCGCCGATATCGCCAAAAAGCTGGAGTTCGCGGTCGGACACCGCACCGAGATACATCAGATAGGCGAGCACGCAATGAACGAGGTCTACATATCCTGGGAAACCTCCGTCAAGCGCGCTTACGACCGCTACGGCGCGGTTATCGAGCGTTGCATGAGCGGTCGGTCGCAGCGCCGCGAGAGCGTTATTCAGGAGGAGTTTTTCGTGATGATGGACAACATCACCGACAATATAATGCGCTTCCGCAGTATACCCGCCGAGCTTAAGGAATCGGGCAGCAAGACCCGTGAAAAGACCCGCGAGCGTTGGATAAAAATAAAGGAAAGGCTGAAACGGGGCGAGTAATAATGAAGCGGAAAAAGACACTGCCCGTTCCCGAGGGATTTTCGGAGAGCGATATCAAAATTGAAAGCTCCACCTGCACGGGCGAGAAAACCATAGGCTTTTACAGCGCTGCCGAAAAGAAGCTCGTCTGCGCGGAGCTGGTGAGGAACGCGGACGATATCATCGCGTTCTACGAGAGATACGGGCTGACGTTCAAAGGAGAATGACAATGGACATTAACGACGCGAGAGCGTTTATGAAGGACTATTTTGAGAAGCTGTACAAGAAGCTGAGCGAGAAAGCACCCGTTGCTCTGCAAATGTGCGATCTGCCCGAGGATATGCTCGCGGACGGCGCGGATCCCTCCGAGGAGTGGAACACCTGGAAGCTGATACCCTCGACCGTCACCGACGGGGATATCGCGGAGTACGAGGAGGCGTTCGGGCTGAAATTCCCGAACTGCATAAGGGCTTTCTTCACCGTGTATCATCACTGCTTCGGGAATTTCGTGGGAAGAAATATGTCAAACGAGCCTCTTGAGGAGCTTGACAACGCGTTCAACCCGCACCTTACGGCAAACGGATATCTCCCCTTCTCGTGGGACAGGGGCGGCTACTTTATCTGTTGTATCGACCTTGCGGATATGCCCGACGAGGAAAAGTGTCCGGTCGTGCAGTTTCCGCATGAGGAGCTGTTCGATCTGCAATACGAGTTTGAGGACAACGGAAAGGAAATTCCGCGTGAGCAGTTCGGGACGCTTGCCGAAAAGATAGCCGATAATTTTTACGAGTATCTGAACGGAATTTACAACAGCATTTGAGCGGCGATACAAAAATGTCCCAAATCTACGGTTCGGGGCATTTTTTTATTAACCACTTGATTTATAAGGAAGAAAATGTTATAATTAAATTATAAAGCCGCCGGGGAGTTTGGCGGCGGAATATCAAAATGGGGGGTTCCGACTATGACCGTAAAGACTTTTTCGATAAATCCCGAAAAGACCGCGTTTGTAAAGGCGTATCTGCCCGAGCCGATACAGGGCATCGAGTACTGCGAGAAGCGCCCGTCCGTTGTCATTTTTCCGGGCGGAGGATATGAGTACTGCTCCGACCGCGAGGGTGAGCCTATCGCGCTGCAATATCTCGCGGCGGGATATTCGGCGTTTGTCGTTACGTACACCTGCAAGGCGCGTTTTCCCGCTCCGCTTATGGACGCGGCTTACACGTTCTACAAGATACGCATGAGAGCGGAGGAATTCCACATAGATCCGCACAAAATAGCCGTGCTGGGCTGTTCGGCGGGCGGACATCTCGCGGGGTGTCTGGCTACAATGTGGAACGACAACTCCGTCGTAAAGACCATAGGCTGCGAACCCGAGGATCTGCGCCCCGACGCAGCTGTGCTGTGCTATCCCGTAATAAGCGGCGTTACCTCTCCGCACATCGGCAGCTTCGAGGTGCTGCTCGGCACGGAGCCGAACCGCTCCGACCTGTCGCGCCTGTCGCTGGAGAACCGCGTTACGCCGAAAACTCCGCCGATTTTTATGTGGCATACCGCGAACGACGGAAGCGTTTCCGCGCACAATTCGCTTGTAATGGCTAAAGCGTGTATCTCCAACAAAATACCCATGGAGCTTCATATGTTCGACGACGGACCGCACGGGCTGTCTACCTGCGATAAGGCTACGGGCTACAACGAATATTACTGGCAGAAGGGCTGCCGCCGCTGGATAAAGCTGTCGATAGAGTTCCTCAACAAGTATATGAACGTTTAATTAAGAAAAAACGAAAGGCATTTCCAATGGCTGATAACACGCTGCAAATAAATGAATATATATCCGCGTTCAACGCGAAATACGACAGGGTGAAGTTTGAAACTCCCGACATTATACGCGCGTATATTGCCGATGCGGAGGAGATAATCGGGCGGTATCCGCCGCAAAGCGTTGAGGAGCGGCAGGCGCTTGCGAAATTTTATTCGCACCTTGGCTGTATGATAACGGTGTTCGGGCAGGACTTGGAAAACGGCATAAGGTACTACCGCAAATCGATAGAGCTTGACCCCGAATCCTACGATCTCCGCTGGGAGTATTACACCACGCTCGAGGAGATAGTCGAGGACGAGGACTACCGCACCCCCGATCTGGTTCGGGACGCGATAGACTGTCTGACGTTCTGCATTGACTACTGTAACACTCCCGAGCTGCGCGCGGAAAAATATGTGCATTACCGCTATAACGATCTGGGTCGCGTTTATATAGCGGCGGGCGATTACCGGAAAGCCAAGGAGTGCTTCGAGAAGTCAATGCAGGTGCTGCCAAACGACCACGCGCGGAATTTGCTTGCGCAGGTCAACAAGAAAATCGGAAATCCCGTTGTGCGTTTTTTCAAGAGGTTGTTTTCGGGTTTCCGAAAGAAAGGATGACGCAAATGAAAGCGCTCTTGGTTATTGATATGCAGGAATGTACCGTCGGAAAAAATCACGCCAAAATGTTCAAATACGAACCCGATATCATTTCAAGGGTGAACAGCGTTATCGAACAAAACGATTTCGTAGTCTACATACGAAATCTTATGAAGAACAATTTTATAAACAGGCTCGCGCCCGTGAAATGCTTTGACGGCTCGCGCGAGGCGGAGCTTGCGGAGGGCTTGAAGATAGTTTCGGAGAACGTGTTTGACAAGTATGCGGGAAACGCTTTCTCCAACGAGGAGCTGGGTGCGTTTTTGAAGAAAAACGGCGTCCGCGAGGTCGAGTTGGTCGGGGTGGACGGCGGCGGGTGCGTGGCACTCACTGCAATAGGCGCGGCAAACCTCGGATTAAAAGTTACGCTGAACACCTCGGCTATCGGCACGGTTTTCGAGAGCAAGAGGAAAAATTATTATAAAACTCTGCGCAAACTGGGCGCGGAATTTATATAAGGGCGGTTGTTTTGGATATTATTAAGAAAGGGGTGTCGCGATGAAAATTGAAAAGCTGACCTATACAACCGGCGAAAAAATTGCCGAGACAGCAAGCGGGATCGCCGCGGCGGGCGGCATTGCGGGGCTGCTGATAATGACGAGCTTGGGGCGTATCGACGGAGACAACGTTGTTATCGCGCTTTGCGTGGGCATATTGTACGCGGTGCTTACCATATGCTCCGTTTGTCCTCAGCACGCCAATCTTTTTATGCACCCCGAAAAGCTTTCCGAGAAAAATCTTCGCGCCGCGCGAAAAATCTGTATTATTGCAAAGATAGTATTTTGCGCGGCAATTTGCGTTTTTCCGCTTATTGGAATAGAAATACATAATTAAATTCATTAAAGAAAGGACAAAAGAAATGAAAAAAGCATTTGTTACAAAGGAACAGATAGACGAAATAGTGAAAACCTATCCCACGCCGTTTCACATCTACGATGAAAAGGGCATACGCGAGAACGCAAGGGCGCTGAAATCCGCGTTTTCGTGGAATAAGGGCTTTCGTGAATACTTCGCGGTAAAGGCTACGCCCAATCCGTTTATTATGAAAATTTTACAGAGCGAGGGCTGCGGCTTCGACTGCTCAAGCTACACCGAGCTGCTGCTTTCGGACGAGGTCGGCGCTAAGGAGCACGATATTATGTTCAGCTCCAACGCCACTCCTGATCAGGATTTCAAGAAAGCGTTCGAGCTGGGCGCGATAATCAACCTTGACGATTTCACGCACATTGATATACTCGACAAGCTGACGGGTATTCCCGAGACTATCTGCTGCCGCTACAATCCCGGCGGAGAGTTCAAGACCGACGGCTCGCCGAACGTTATGGATACGCCGCGCGACGCCAAGTACGGCTTCACTCACGAACAGATAATCGAGGGCTACAAGATACTGAAAGAAAAGGGCGCAAAGCGCTTCGGAATGCACGCGTTCCTCGCTTCAAACACGCTCACCAACGACTATTATCCCACACTCGCGCGGATAATGTTCAAGGCGGCTGTGGAGATCAAGGAAAAGGCGGGCGTGGAATTATCGTTCATTAACCTCAGCGGCGGCGTTGGTATTCCCTACAAGCCCGGTCAGCCCGCGAACGATATCGCGGTGATCGGCGAAAAGGTCCGCGAGGCGTATGAGGAAATTCTCGTTCCGGCGGGAATGGGCAATGTTGCCTTGTTCACCGAGCTTGGGCGGTTTATGCTCGCGCCTTACGGTATGCTTATCGCAACGGCAATCCGCGAGAAGCACATCTACAAAGAGTATATCGGTCTGGACGCGTGCGCGGCGAATTTAATGCGCCCCGCTATTTACGGCGCTTATCACCACATAACCGTGCTCGGCAAGGAGGACGCGCCGTGCGATCACAAATACGATATCACGGGCGGACTTTGCGAGAACTGCGACAAATTCGCGGTCGACCGTATGCTCCCGAAGATAGACCTCGGCGACTATATCGCGATCCACGACACCGGCGCTCACGGCTTCTCAATGGGCTACAACTACAACGGCAAGCTGCGCTCGGCGGAGCTGCTGCTTCGCGAGGACAACAGCGTAAAGCTCATTCGCCGCGCCGAAACTCCCGAGGATTATTTCGCGACGTTCGATTTCGCTAAGGGCAAATTTGAATTATAATTTCTTCTCCCCCGTTTCCGGCGGGGGAGAATTTTAACGGAGGTATTTATGGAAAGATCTAAGATCGCTCTCGGAGCTTGGTCGTGGGGCGTTGGCGATACGGGCGGCGACAAGGTTTTCGGGAATTATCTCACCGCCGACGATTTAAAGCCCGTGTTTGACAAGGCGACGGAGCTTGGACTGAATATCTGGGACACCGCGCCCGTATACGGCATGGGAAGCTCCGAAACGATACTCGGTGAATTTATCAAAAGCGTGAACCGTGATAATATCGTTATCTCTACGAAGTTCACGCCGCACCTTGCGGGCGATTCCCCGAACGCCGCGCGCAAAATGCTGGAGGGCAGCTTAAAGCGCCTTAACGTCGATTATGTTGACGTTTACTGGATACACAATCCTGACGATATCGAGCGTTGGACTCGTGAGCTGATCCCGCTTGCCAAGGAGGGCTTGATAAAATCGATAGGCGTGTCAAATCACAATCTCGCGGAGATAAAGCGCGTCGGGGAAATTCTCGGCGCGGAGGGCTTGAAGCTTTCGGCAGTGCAGAATCATTACAGTTTATTGCACCGTTCGTCGGAGCGCGCGGGTATTCTTGACTACTGCGCGGAGAATGATATCACGTTCTTCGCGTATATGGTGCTGGAGCAGGGCGCGCTTACGGGGAAATACGACCGCGCACACCCGTTTCCCGAGGGCAGCTCCCGCGCGAAATCCTACAACGGTATTCTCCCCGGGCTGGAGGAGCTTATCGGTGGAATGAGGGAGATCGGCGAACGTCACAACGCCGCGCCCGCGCGGATAGCGGCGGCATGGGCTATCGCCAAGGGAACGCTCCCGATAATCGGAATCACCAAGGTAAAACAGGCGGAGGAAACGGCGCGTACCGCGAACATAAAGCTGAGCGCCGAGGAAATGACCGAGCTTGAAAGGCTCGCCGAAAAGTCCAACGTGAAAACTCTCCGCGGCTGGGAACGCGAAATGTAACAAACGCAAAAAGAGGCTGTACGACCGTGCAGCCTCGAACGCTTTTTTTCACGAACATTCCAAAAATTATAATATTTATGTGACAAAACGCGCTTCGTTTTCGTGTTAATAAACAGGAGGTGATAAATATGGAAGATACGATAATGACAGAGCTTCTGTATAATCGCGACGAAAAAGGGCTTGCGGAGCTGAAAGCCAAGCACAGCCGTCTGCTTATGAAGATCGCCTGCGGGATATTGAAATCTCCCGAGGACGCGGAGGAATGCGTAAACGACGCGCTGTACTCCGTCTGGAACAGTATCCCGCCCGAAAAGCCCGAAAAGCTGCTCCCGTACGTTTGCAGAATAACGCGGCGCAAGGCTATCGACAGGCTGCGTTACAATTCCGCCGCGATACGGAACGCGGAGCTGCTGTCGGAGCTTGACGAGTGCCTGCCGTCCGCGTACAACGTTCAGAACGAAGCGGAAAGGTCGGAGCTTGCGGCGGCGCTGAACGCCTGGGTCAAAGCCCTGCCCGACAAGCAGCAAAGGCTGTTCGTGTATCGGTACTTCTCGATGTATTCGGTCAGAGAAGCCGCAAAGAGCGTGGGCATGAGCGTAACGGCGGCGACCACCGCGCTCTCGCGTATGCGCGCTTCACTAAAGGACTATCTTATCAAAGGAGGATTTTTCAATGAATAATATCAACACTATTTTGGACGCGGTCGGCGAGCTCGATAATACGGTTCTCGAAAACGCGTTCAAGCCTGAAAAGAAAAAGCCAATCGCGCTTATCGTTATAGCGGCTGCTGCGGCGCTCTCGCTTCTGGTCGGGTTTACCGTGGCGATCAGAAACAATGTAGTGTTTAACGGCAAACCGCTGTTTGACTACAACATCAGAATTCACGATGAAGTTGTGATCCCGTCGGCGGAAGAAATGGAAGAAATGGGAGCGTATAATTTCGATTTCCTCGGAGACAGCTACGTTTGTAATATAAATGCCGATCCTTTTGAGGTTATTGATAAATTCGGGCTTACTCCTTTGGGAAAAGATAATTTTTCAATGTTTGTCAATAAAGACAATCCCGATGACGCTGCTTATCATATGCATATCGGTGTAATTGATGATCTTATTCGTTACGAGGGGCGCGAATCAAGTATAAATTTACAATATATGCTTGTTGACAATAAACTCGGTGTAAACGTCATGTTTCTGACCACGTGCTTCTTCGATGAAACCACAACGCAGCATTCGTGGGAATGGGAACAAGACGAACAAGTGGAACGTCACGAAGTGATAGATCTTAACAATGGCGAAAATGCGCTGTTATATACCATTAATTCCAATACCCGAACCTTTGCCACTTTCACATACGACGGTATCATTTATAAAGTGATCGCCGGAACCGATATCGATGGAATGAAGCAGATACTCGCAGACCTCGGTATAACCGCCGAATAAAACATAAAAACGCCCCCGGAAATCCGAGGGCGTTCATTATGCCGTTATTTCAAGAGAATTACTTCTTGTCCGCGATAGCCGCCTGAGCCGCTGCAAGTCTTGCGATCGGAACACGGAACGGTGAGCAGGAAACGTATGTCAGACCGATCTTGTGGCAGAACTCAACGGACGAGGGATCGCCGCCGTGCTCGCCGCAGATGCCGACGTGCATTTCGGGTCTGGTCTTCTTGCCGAGCGTGATAGCCATTTCCATAAGCTTGCCAACGCCTGTCTGGTCGAGCTTTGCGAACGGATCGTTCTCGAAGATCTTAGCGTCGTAGTAAGCGTTCAGGAACTTGCCCGCGTCGTCGCGCGAGAAGCCGTAGGTCATTTGAGTCAGGTCGTTTGTACCGAAGCAGAAGAACTCAGCCTCCTTAGCGATCTCGTCTGCGGTGAGAGCAGCTCTCGGGATCTCGATCATGGTGCCTACCTCGTACTTCATGTTCGAGCCGGCAGCCTTGATCTCCTCGTCGGCAACCTCGACAACCACGTTCTTAACGTACTTAAGCTCCTTAACGTCGCCAACCAGCGGGATCATGATCTCGGGAACGATGCTCCAGTCGGTGTGCTTCTTCTGAACGTTGATAGCAGCGCGGATAACCGCTCTTGTCTGCATTTTCGCGATCTCGGGATAGGTTACCGCCAGACGGCAGCCTCTGTGACCCATCATCGGGTTGAACTCATGGAGCGACGCAATGATCGTCTTGATCTGATCAACGGTCTTGCCCTGTGCGTCAGCCAGCTTCTTGATGTCAGCCTCCTCGGTGGGAACGAATTCGTGCAGAGGCGGGTCAAGGAAACGGATAGTAACGGGGCAGCCCTCAAGAGCCTCGTAAAGCTGCTCGAAGTCGCTCTGCTGATAAGGCAGGATCTTGTCGAGAGCATTCTCGCGCTCCTCGAGAGTATCTGCGCAGATCATCTCACGGAACGCCGCGATTCTGTCCTCCGCGAAGAACATATGCTCGGTACGGCAAAGACCGATACCCTCAGCGCCCAGTTCACGAGCCTTCTTAGCGTCGGTGGGAGTATCCGCGTTGGTGCGGACTTTCAGCACTCTGTACTTGTCAGCCCAAGCCATGATACGACCGAACTCACCCGCAATAGTAGCGTCAACGGTCGGGATAATGCCGTCGTAGATGTTACCGGTAGAACCGTCGATAGAGATCGGGTCGCCCTCTACGTAGGTCTTGCCCGCGAGCGTGAACTTCTTGTTCTCCTCGTCCATGGCGATATCGCCGCAGCCGGATACGCAGCAGGTACCCATTCCGCGCGCTACAACGGCAGCGTGAGAGGTCATACCGCCGCGAACGGTCAGAATACCCTGAGCCGCTTTCATACCGGTGATGTCCTCGGGAGAGGTCTCCAGACGAACCAGAACGACCTTTTCACCGCGCGACTTCCACTCAACAGCGTCCTCCGCAGAGAATACGATCTTACCGCAAGCCGCTCCGGGAGAAGCGCCAAGACCCTTGCCGACGGGCTTTGCAGCCTTAAGAGCCGCCGCGTCGAACTGCGGGTGGAGCAGTGTGTCGAGGTTACGCGGGTCGATCATCGCAACAGCCTCTTCCTCGGTTCTCATGCCCTCGTCAACGAGGTCGCACGCGATCTTGAGAGCAGCCTGCGCGGTTCTCTTACCGTTACGTGTCTGGAGCATATAGAGCTTGCCGTGCTCAACGGTGAACTCCATATCCTGCATATCACGGTAGTGCTCCTCGAGCTTTGCGCAAACGTCCTTGAACTGCGCGAACGCCTCGGGGAACTTCTGCTCCATTTCGGTGATGTGCATAGGAGTGCGAACGCCCGCAACAACGTCCTCGCCCTGCGCGTTGGTCAAAAACTCGCCGAACAGACCCTTTGCGCCGGTAGCGGGATCACGCGTGAACGCAACGCCCGTGCCGCAGTCGTCGCCCATATTGCCGAACGCCATGGACTGTACGTTGACCGCGGTGCCCCAGCTATAGGGGATATCGTTGTCGCGGCGGTATACGTTCGCGCGGGGGTTGTCCCATGAACGGAATACTGCCTTGATAGCGCCCATAAGCTGCTGCTTGGGATCGGACGGGAAGTCCTCGCCTATCTTGGACTTGTACTCTGCCTTGAACTGGTTCGCCAGCTCCTTGAGATCCTCGGCGGTAAGCTCGATATCCTGCTTTACGCCGCGCTTTTCTTTCATTTCGTCGATAAGCTGCTCGAAGTACTTCTTGCCGACCTCCATAACAACGTCGGAGTACATCTGGATAAATCTTCTGTAGCAGTCGTATGCCCAGCGGGGATTGCCGGACTGCTTAGCCATAACCTCCACAACCGTCTCGTTAAGACCGAGGTTGAGGATCGTGTCCATCATACCGGGCATGGAAGCGCGCGCGCCGGAACGAACGGAAACGAGCAGCGGGTTCTCGCTGTCGCCGAACTTCTTGCCGGTGATGCCCTCCATTTTAACGATATACTCGTTGATCTCAGCCATGATCTCATCGTTGATCTGCTTGCCGTCCTCGTAATACTGAGTACAAGCCTCGGTGGTAATGGTAAAGCCCTGAGGCACGGGCATACCGATGTTGGTCATTTCGGCGAGGTTAGCGCCCTTGCCGCCGAGAAGCTCGCGCATATTCGCATTACCCTCGGAAAACAGATAACAATACTTTTTTGCCATTGGAATATTCCTCCTGATTTTTAATTAACGCCCGAGCCGTGCACGGTTCTCAAAGCGCCTTTTGACGGCTGCGAAGTCCGCAGTCACTGTCTATCTACTATTATAACAGATTACGGAAAAAATTGCTAGATGTTTTTTAAAAATTTTTAAATTTTTTTGCAAAATATACAACACCTTTGATAAGAACAGGCATAAAATGCGTATTTTTATGTGCTTTTCGGTCATTCGGCGGCTAAAGAAAAGAACGCGTTTTCAACGGAGCGTGTCAAGAATACGAGGAATTTGCTTTTTTTCTTCTTTACGATAACGACTGCCGCTATAAGAACGAAAACACCGCCATAATTAAGGTGAAACATAATACCAATAAATCAAAGCGATATAATATGTAAAAATATGTAAAACCATAAAGAAAACCGTCCCACTTTTGTGAAACGGTCAAAATTATTTTGGATACCACTAATTATATTGCCGGAAACAAGGGAAATCTGAAGCGGATTTTTGCCTCGTTATTAAGTATATTTATAAAAACAGGTTTCGATATTTTGCACACCTTTCAATGCCAAACAAGTCAATATAAATTATTTATATGACATTGATACCGAAGCCGCAACGCTGTCACTTAATCCTCCAACGGTTGCCATAACTTGGACGCCAGCAACAGCAAAACCAACAGAAAATCCGATTGGATTTTTATTGTGTAAGTAATTCGCGTTAATTGTTGTGTTTTTTTGAAAAATCACCTATATTCCCAATATACATAGGAGAGTGTTTAGGTAGTAATTTGATAGAAGCCCGACCACCACAAGAAACTCCTGTTTGTACACTTCCGGCAAAAAGAGTATTCAAATCAGTGCAAAATCCAATACCGCCTTGAGTTAATTCGGTTGGCTCAGAATAATTTATTGTCTTTATCTCTTGACCTAAAAACCATTTTACATCGGTTGCAGAAAATGAGCCGCTTTTATATGTAAAAACATCGGAATCCCAATTGATAGTTATTCCGTCTTTCCAGCGAACAAATGGATGCCCATCAAACCACTCATAGAAAACCATAATTTCCAAGTAATCAATGGGGTCATTTTTGGTAGCATATTTGTCATTTTTTACAGCAAAACGAGAGATACTAAACCTCATATCTGCAGACGGAATATTACCGTACACTTCAATAGAGCCCAAATCATCTTCAAGCGACATTGTTGTAGTTTCTGTTCCTAAATATTCAACTGATTTTTCAAAAAACGACGCGTACATATCATCGATTTCGGTTTCCGGAGATTTGCTGATCAAATCCCCGGGGATTCCCAGCGAAAGAAGATACTCTACCTTATCAATTGTGGTGACTTATGAGAGCCTGTTTAGTATCTCGCCACGCGCATCTCACTTGCATCTTTTCCGCCACACTTAGGCAATTTTTCTTGAAATACATACAGTATTCCTGCGAAAAATTGCCGTCGTTTGGCGAAAAATCTGCTGCGTGATCTGCACGCATCGAGATACTAAACAGGCTCTGAGGTGATTCCTTCCGCATAGCCGCTGATACACATCGTCATAGACAATGCTAACATTATGACCATAGAAATAATTTTTTTCATAAATTTTTTCCTCCTTTGTCAGTAAGAACAAGCAGCAAGCCTACCAGTCCGATTGCCACACCTATTGCCCAACAAAACAGTAATTCGCCGATTGCGCCTAACGAAACAAGCATTCCAAACAGAATTAATGCTATCCCTTTTTGACTATTGTTCATCATCCTCTCCCTCTTTCAAGAATTTTTTGCAGTACTTAAGCGAAAGCGCGCACCAAAAACAAGAAATGTTCAATTGTGTCATATTATTATTATAGCATACCCAACTATAATTTGTCAATACCCTTTGCATTTTTTAAATATGATAATTTCAGATAAGCAGCGCCCTGAGTTCGTCGAGTATCTTCCTTTCGCGGCGCGATACCTGCACCTGAGTCATTCCGAGGACTTGGGCGGTCTGCGATTGTGTCATCTCGCGGAAGTAGCGGAGGATTATCAGCCGCCTGTCCTCCCCGGAAAGCCCGTTCAGGCACTGCCGCAGCGCCAGCCTGTCTATAAGCGTGTTCTCGTGACTGTCGGCGGGCAGATCAAATTCGCCGCCGTCCTCCGCCGAGGTGAGCGAAACGGGCGGCAGACTCGCCGCGACAGCCTCCGCGGCGTCCTCGGGAGATACTCCGAGGTATTCCGCGATGTCGCCAATAGTAGGCTCGGAGCCGTTTTTGGAAAGCTCGTCGCGGGCGCGGGCGGCTTTGAGCGACAGCTCCTTGAGCGAACGGCTCATTTTGACCGCGCCGCCGTCGCGGAACAGCCGCTTTATCTCCCCGAGAATGACCGGGACGGCATACGTCGAAAAGCACAGTCCGCGCGACTCGTCGAAGTTGTCATAAGCCTTGACAAGCCCCACGCTCCCCGCCGAAAACAGCTCCTCGTACTCGATACCGCGTCCCCGGAAACGGTTGGCGAGCGAATGGACGAGCGGAAGATTTGCGCTGATAAATTCGTCACGCGTCATTCTTTTTCCCCGAGATCTTCTTTTCCATAGTCACGATCGTGCCCTTGCCCTCTGCGGAGCGCACGCGCACCTTGTCCATAAAGCTCTCCATGACCGTAAAGCCAAGCCCCGAGCGTTCCTCGTCTGCGGGCGCGGTGGTGAACATAGGTTCCATTGCGCGCTTTACGTCCGCGATACCCGCGCCCCTGTCCTTGATCTGTATGTATATCGTGTTATCGGAATACAGCCGCATAAGCAGCTCGACCGTGCCGTTCGTGTCGCGGTAGCCGTGAACTATCGCGTTTGTTACCGCCTCGGAAACGGCGGTCTTTATCGCGGCGGTCTCCTCGACGGTGGGGTCGCACTGGAGCGCAAAAGCTGCCGCCGCGGATCGCGACAAACCCTCGTTCCTCGACAGCGCGGGAAACTGCACCTTACATTCATTTACGGGATCTCTCTTCATAATTTACTCCTTTATAACTTAGCCTCTTGTTTTTTCGGCTCGACGATAAGCGTGCTAAGCCCCGAAAGCTTGATAACGGCGGCTATTTCGGGGCGCGCGTTTTTGATAAGTATTTCGCCGCCCGCCGAGCGCACCGATCTGAGCCGCCCGAGGATCAGCCCTATTCCCGAGCTGTCCATAAACCCGACCTTTTCCATATCCAATATCAGCAGCTCGGGTCGCGAGTGCGCGATTATCTCGTCGAGCGCCGTCCGGAACTCCCGCGCGGCGTGGTGGTCTATATCGCCCGAAAGTGCGGCGGTTATGCGTTTTCCGTCGTTGTATATCTTAAGCATTTCATTTCCTCCCCAAATTAAAACGCAGCGCGGAAGATCGCGTGGTACAGCCGCGATTTTCCGCGTTACGGCAGGCGCGGCTTCACAGTCCTTACCCGGCGCTTTCCCGAAAAACGTTCGGGCGCGGTGAGCGGAGCTTGCCCGTGATCATATTGTAGCATAGCCGCAGTGTTTTTTTAGTCGATATTCGCAAGCGAAAAGGGATTTTTTTCGTTTTTTTTTGTTTCGGCATGGAGAATATGGGGTCGAGGTTGTCGAAATTACTATAATAAATTTGAATTTATATTAGCGGCAAAGCGCAGGGATTTTTTGTAATCTGTTGCTTGTTGTGGTTTCGTTAATTTTAATTAAAATGTTGTCGCACAGTTGCGAGAGGACACCCTTCGGGGAAGGGGGAAGACAAAATCCGACAAAAATGCGGATTCCCCCTTCCCCTACGGGTTTCCTCTCGCGCTCTTCTTCCCCTCTCCCTATCCCCCTTCCGCATTTTTCGGTTGCCGTGAATTGGTTTGTAATTTTCATAGTGCAGGGCGCGTCACACGCGCTCCTCGTGCGTCAACTACATTTAGTGGAAACGTATAGCGAGAACGTCTGTCCGTGTAGTCGTACTATTATGATATCGTCTAAAGTTAGTATACGGGCG
>CAYWIP010000029.1:0-29363 GCA_964458395.1 uncultured Ruminococcus sp. | reverse complement strand
GCAAGTAATCTCATTGGTAAAATGTTCGTGACACGCGCTCCACGCCCGTATACTACTTTTAGACGACTTTTTAATAATACGGCTACATAGACAGACGATTCCTCGACGTTTCTACTAGAGGTAGTTGACGAACGAGGAGCGCGTGTGACGCGCCCCACACTATGAAAATCACGAATCCATTCTCGGCAACCGAAAAATGCGGAAGGGGGATAGGGAGAGGGGAAGAAGAGCGCGAGAGGAAACCCGTAGGGGAAGGGGGAATCCGCATTTTTGTCGGATTTTGTCTTCCCCCTTCCCCGAAGGGTGTCCTCTCGCAACTGTGCGACAACATTTTAATTAAAATTAACGAAACCACAACAAGCAACAAATAACAAAAAATCCCTGCGCTTTGCCGCTAATATAAATTCAAATTTACATCACTGCCAAAAAGTAGCAGAAACTGGCAAAAATTTCTTTATAAAGTTTTTTGTGAAAACGTTTTCAATCATTTTGCGTATTTTTTATTGTGTAAAATTGCCAAATTTTTAACAAGAAAATGTTAATTTACATAAAAAATTAACAAAGCCCTTGCAAATTTTTGGCATATATGCTACAATAGTGATAAAGAAATACAATGCGTTGGTTTGGTTTTTGTTGAAAATAATCAAATCGGACGTGACGTGTTTTTACAGAGAACGGGGCTTGTGCGGAAACAGGCTCTAAAAGGAGGTAATGGTAACATGGCAATTGTTGTTCCCGAGCAATACAATGTACCGCTACATTTGTTTCACCAGGGTGAAAATGCACACGCTTATGATTTTTTCGGCTCGCATAAGGAAAAGAACGGCGTTGTTTTCAGATGTTGGGCACCTCATGCAAAGTCGGTAAGTATTGTCGGCGATTTCAATCACTGGGACAGAACGCTGAACTATATGAACAAGATCAGCGACGGCGGAATATGGGAGCTGTATGTCGAGGGCATTAAACAATTCGACAACTACAAGTACAGTGTAGAGGCTCCCGACGGACTGATCAAGCTCAAGGCGGATCCTTACGGATATCATATGGAGCTGCGCCCGAACACGGCTTCAAAGTTTTTCGATCTCGAGGGCTACGCCTGGAAAGACAAAAAGTATATGGACACGCTTTCAAAGACCAACGTCTATGAAAGCCCGATAAATATTTACGAGGTAAATATCGGCTCGTGGAGAAAATCCGGCGAGAATTACCTCAGCTACAATATGCTCGCCGATGCGCTCATTCCTTACGTTAAGGAAATGGGCTACACTCACGTTGAGCTTATGCCTATCGGAGAATATCCGTTCGACGGCTCGTGGGGTTATCAGCAGATAGGCTATTTTGCGCCTACGTCGCGCTTCGGTACGCCGCACGACTTTATGGCGTTTATCGACAGATGTCATCAGGCGGGTATCGGCGTTATCGTGGACTGGGTTCCCGCGCATTTCCCGAAGGATGCGGCGGGCTTGTACGAGTGGGACGGCGAAAGCTGCTATGAGTACGTTGATCCGCTCAAGCGCGAGCATAAAAACTGGGGCACTCACATATTCGATTGGGGCAAGCCCGAGGTACAGTCGTATCTTGTTTCCAACGCGAATTACTGGATAGAGAAGTACCATATCGACGGTCTGCGTGTGGACGCCGTGGCTTCCATGCTGTATCTCGATTACGACCGCAGACAGGGCGAATGGCGTCCGAACAAGCAGGGCGGCAAGGAGAACATCGAGGCTATCGCGTTTTTGCAGAAGCTCAACGCGGCGGTATTCAAGGAACACCCGAATATCCTTATGATCGCCGAGGAGTCGACAGCGTGGCCTATGGTAACAAAGCCCGCTGATATAGGCGGACTGGGCTTCAACTTCAAGTGGAATATGGGCTGGATGAACGATATGCTCCGCTATATGAGCATGGATCCGCTCGGCAGACCGTACAATCACAATCTTGTTACGTTCTCGTTCTACTACGCGTTCTCCGAAAACTATGTGCTGCCGATAAGCCACGACGAGGTGGTTTACGGAAAGTGCTCCATGCTCGATAAAATGGGCGGACCGCGCGAGTTCCGCTTCCATTCCATGAGAACGTTCCTCGGCTATATGATGGCGCACCCCGGCAAGAAGCTGATGTTTATGGGTCAGGAATTCGCTCAGTACAAGGAGTGGAATTTCCAGTCGCAGCTTGACTGGGAAGTCCTCGAATTCGAACCGCACTACAAGTATCACGAGTATGTAAAGGCTATCAACAAGCTCTACAAGGAAACCCCCGCACTCTGGGAGTGCGATACGAGCTGGGAGGGCTTCCATTGGATATCCGCGGAGGACAACCAGAATTCCGTTATCGCGTTCAGGCGAATCGCCAAGAACAAGGATGAAGTGATCGTTGTCTGCAATTTCCAGCCCGTCCGTCATGAGATCTATGAGATAGGCGTTCCGTATTTCGCGGAATATAAGGAGATATTCAACTCGGACGACGTGAAGTTCGGCGGCAGCGGAATCACCAACAAGACCGTTACCGCGAAGAAAGAGCCTATGCACAGCGAGCAGTACAGAATCTCGCTTGACATTCCGCCTATGTCGGTGATGTACTTCAAGCCCGTCAATATACGCGATCCCGAAGCGGTTGACGCGGAGTTTACGGAAACGCTCGTTCAGCCTCACACGGACAAGAAGCCCGAAAAGGAAGAGAAGCCCGAGAAGCCCGTGAAATCCGAAAAAGCCGAGAAGACCGAAAAGGCAGAAAAGCCGGATAAGTCGCAAAAGGCTGAAAAGTCGGATAAGTCCGCAAAAACCGAAACCAAGGAAACAAAGTCCGATACCGGAAAAACGGAAAAGGCAAAAAATAACGGCAAATAATATTTGGGAGGAAACTTTATGAACCACATTAAAAAAGAGTGCGTCGCTATGCTGTTGGCGGGCGGTCAAGGCAGCCGTCTCTACGCGCTTACTCAGGACATGGCAAAGCCCGCTGTTCCGTACGGCGGCAAGTACAGAATAATTGATTTCCCGCTCTCAAACTGCGTAAACTCGGGGATCGATACCGTGGGCGTACTGACGCAGTATCAGCCTATGGTGCTTAACGAATATATCGGCAACGGTCAGCCTTGGGGTCTTGACCGCGCGCACGGCGGAGTACACGTTCTGCCGCCTTACGAGACCGCGGCGGGCAAGTCGTGGTATTCCGGCACGGCGAACGCTATCTACCAGAACATCAGCTTTATCGACCGTTATAACCCCGAGTACGTTGCAATTCTTTCGGGCGACCACATCTACAAGATGAATTATTCCAAGATGGTGGATTTCCACAAGTCGCACAACGCCGACGCTACCATCGCGGTGCTCGAGGTCCCGTGGGAGGAGGCTCCCCGTTTCGGTATCATGAGCGTTGACGAGAACGACGTTATTTATGAATTCGCCGAGAAGCCTAAAGAGCCGAAATCCAATCTCGCGTCCATGGGCGTTTATGTGTTCACATGGTCGAAGCTGCGCAAGTACCTTATCGACAACGAAAACGACGAGGGCGCTACCAAGGACTTCGGCAAGAACATAATTCCGGCAATGCTCGACAACAAGGAGAAAATGGTCGCTTACCATTTCGACGGCTATTGGAAAGACGTCGGCACTATCGACTCTCTCTGGGAGGCGAATATGGACGTTCTCGATCCCAAGGTTCCGCTCGATCTGCTGGACGACAGCTGGAAGATCTACTCGCGCAACCCCGTTATGCCGCCGCACTACGCGGGTCCGCAGTCGAGAATTGAGAACTCGATGATCGCGGAGGGCTGCGAGATCAACGGTATGATCGACTTCTCGGTACTGTTCGCGGGTGTTACCGTCGAGGAGGGCGCTATCGTGCGCGACTCCATTATAATGCCGAATTCCGTTATCAAAAAGGGCGCTGTTATCGAATACGCTATCATCGGCGAGGACTGCGTTATCGGCGAGGGTGCGCACGTCGGCGAGCGTCCCGAGCTTATCGAGGACAAATCGCAGTGGGGCGTTGCCGTTATCGGACACCGCGTGAACGTTTCCGACAAGGCAGTCGCGCCGCCCAAGGCTATGATTTCTAAAGATATATAATATAGGAGGATCGTTTGATATGGCAAGTATGGCTAAAGTTCTGGGTTTGATCTTTGCTAATATGCACGAGCAGACCCTTCCCGAATTGACTAAGGCGAGAGCGATGGCAAGCGTTCCGTTCGGCAGCAAGTACCGTCTGATAGACTTCCCGCTTTCCGGCATGGTAAACTCCGGGATAACACAGGTCGGCATTATTACAAAGCAGAATTACTATTCGCTGATGAACCACCTCGGCATGGGCTCGGAGTGGGATCTGGCGCGCAAGACCGGCGGTCTGCATATCCTTCCGCCGTATGGCAGAGAGGGCACGGGAATGTACCGCGGCAGACTCGAGGCGCTTGCGGGAGCTGCTGAGTTTATCCGCGAGAGCAACGCCGAGTACGTTGTAATGGCGGACAGCAACGTCGTTACAAATATGGATATGCGTCCTATCGTTGATTTCCACGAAAAGAGCGGCGCGGATATCACCTGCGTTTACGGCAGCGTAGTTTACTCCGTTGAGAGAGCACTCACGCAGACCGTTCTCTGCGTAAACGAGGACAACGTTGTTTACGACGTTCTCGCGAGACCCGCTATCAGCGGCGAGATGAACGTTGCGCTGAATGTTTACGTTATGCGCAGAGCGTTCCTCGACGATCTTATCCGCGAAAGCGAGTGCCGCAGCCTGTACAGCTTCGAAACGGATATCCTCCAGCACAAGCTGCACGATTTCAAGGTAATGGGCTACAAGTACGACAAGTATTTTGAGATAATCGACTCTATGAAGACCTACTACAAGGCGACTATGGATATGAAGAACCGCGATATCTCGCGAGAGGTATTCTCGCTCGATACGCCGATCTACACCAAGGTTCGCGACGTTGCTCCCGCTAAGTACGGGATCGACTGCTCCGTCAAGTCCTCGCTTATTGCGGACGGCTGCATTATCGACGGTATCGTTGAGAACTCCGTGCTGTTCCGCGGCGTTAAGGTAGGCAAGGGCGCGGTCATCAGGGACAGTATCGTAATGCAGGGCGCTGTCATCGAGGAAAAGGCGACGTTTATCAACGCTGTCGCGGACAAGGACGTCACCATTACCAAGAACCGCACCATTACCGGTTCCGCCGACTTCCCCGTTTACATCAGCAAGGGCGGCGTGGTTTAATTTCATTCCGACAATCTCAATGTTTTTCATTTTACCTCCTTTCTTGTGTTACCCCGAGGCTTCCCCGCCCCGGGGATTTTTTTGTAATTTACAGCCCCCGATTTGCGGGGGCTGCCTGTTATTAACCTGCTTTAACGATAAACCCGTCAAAGCCCTTTGACTTTGCCTCTTTGAGGTAATTCTCGGCGTTCTGTCTGCTCCTGAACGCGCCTATCTGCACGCGGTAGAGCGTACCGCTTTCGTCGGGAACGGGCGCGGCGTTCGGGGTGTTTATGTACCCCTTGACCTTATCACGGAACCAATTCATATCCTTGCCGAATTTTGAGAGCCAGTTTTCGGGATCGCCGTGATTGGACGCGTATCCGCGCTCCGCCGCCTCCTTATGGGAAACAACGTTTTCAAGCTTTATCGTCGGGAACTGCTCCATAAGCTCCGCGCAGACCTTTGCCATAAGCTCGAACGCCTGCTCGAAATAATCCTTGTCCGTCAAGCCATCCTCGGCGATCTCAAACTGAATATACGCGGGCTTGTAGTTGTACGAGCCGTTTTTGCCCGTGCCGCAGCCCCAGCAGCAGATATCGTAGGGGAGTATCTGCGCCGCCCTGACATTGCCGTCCTTATCCTTTCCGATAACTCCGTGCGGAGTAACGTCGTCCGAGTTTTCGCCGCCGAAATAATTCTTGTTGGGGTTTACCCCGCAGATGTCGGGCGCGTTGACATAGCGCTTCAGGGTAGGATTGTTCGCGCCGGTCGAATGTACGATTATGCCCTCGGGGAATCCGTTGGGCATTTTGCGGTTCTGTTTAAAGCAGTCCGAAAAGGCTGCTATTGCTTTAAATGTCATGCTCATTTCTCCTATCTAAAAGTCAAAAGCTCGGGTCGCTCACTTCGTTCGCTTAGCCGCTGGCAACTCCTCCGCTCACTTCGTTCGCTTCGTCGTTACCAGCGCTCCCGCCTTTTGACGCTGTGTATTTTGTTTGTTGTTCTTGGCTATACATCATTTATTTACTGCTGTCCGCCAAGCCCTCGCCGAGGACGTAGCCTATCACCGCCGCGCCCGAGAGAATTGCTCCCGAGATCTTGTCGGCAGTCTCCTGAGAGCCGCTGCCGAGAACGATAAGCCCCGCGACAAATCCCGCGATGCTTACCCAGAGCTTGCGGCTCGTCAATTTCTTTTGCCAGTCAATTTTCATTGTTATCCTCCATTCTGTCAAAACGTTTTTCCATTTGCTCGATACGTTCCTCTATCACGGGCATACGCCGCGCGAAATTGTTATGCTCGGCGACCTTTTCCTCAAGCTGCTGAATACGGTACGCAGTCAGCTTAGACGATACCACGATACCGCCCAGCGATCCGCCGAGCGTTCCGATAAGCGACAGAACGGCGACTATAATTGCCGTAACGTCCATATCAGTCAGCCTCCAATTCCGCGGCGACCTTGTCGCGCCACTTTTCCGGAACGTTTTCAAGGGTCTTCAGCCCCTGACGTATCAGCTTAACGTAAACCTTTACCATAATTACACCTCCATATCTTCGCAAAGCTCGCACAGGGCAAGCTGCGTGTTGGTTATCTGCTCCGAAAGCTCGGCGCTCTCGGATATCTGCATTTTGATGAATTCGTTTTTGTCGTACCGCACCATTTTATATTCGTATCCGACAAACTCATTTTCCCCGCCGACGTTCTCGGAGACCTCGCGAATATCGGTATGCTTCCACACGCTGTACTCGTCGACCTTGACGGGCTCGGGGCGCACGGTTGAACGTACCGTTCCGTAGTCCTTCATAAACATTCCTCCTTTCCTAGCTTATGATATCATGGGCGGTTCTGCAAAAAACTGCAATTTTTTATCGCGAAAACAAAATGCTGCGGCTATTGACAACGACGCCAAAATGTGTTATAATCAAATGGTGACTTTATTATATGATCGCGGTGCGCGGGAGCGCAATGAGGAAAGTCCGAGCATCACAGAGCGGGGTAGCTGATAACGTCAGCCGAGGGCGACCTTAGGGCAAGTGCAACAGAGATACACCGCCGTTACCCTTGAAAAGGGCGAACGGTAAGGATGGAAAGGCGAGGTAAGAGCTCACCGGAGTGCGCGAGAGCGTACTGCCATGTAAACCCTATCCGATGCAACACCGATTGGTGCGGGGAATAACGCGTCTGCTCGGCGCGCCCCGTTGAAAGGTGGCTTGATCCCGTCGGCGACGGCGGGGCTAGATAGATGATCATACACGACAGAACTCGGCTTATCGATAAAGTCACTCCAATTAAAAAGCGAACTCCCCGTTGTAAACCGGGGAGTTTGTTTTATTGCGGCTTTTTAAAATATGCTCAAAAAATCAAGACTTCAAAGAAAAAGTATGTTACAATATAATCACAGATAGCGCTGTCTGTAACGGAGGTGGGCAAATGAAGAATTTCTGTATTTTCGCGGACGCGGTGAATTATATCGAGGACAATCTGTGCAGCGACATAACGCAGGAGGATATCGCGGCGGCGTGCTATTGTTCGCTGTCGGCGCTGCAGAAGATCTGGCGTTACTGTACGCACACGAGCCTTAAGGAATACATCACCAAACGGCGGCTGACAAGGAGCGCGGAGGATATCGCGCATACGGATATGACGCTGACCGACATCGCGATGAAATACCGTTACTCGGCCCCCGTGGTCTTTACGCGAGCCTTTCGGTAGCTCTGGGGCGTTTCTCCCTCCAAAGTCAGAACGGAATGGCATTCAACGGGGCTGTTTCCGCGGATAATCCCCGACGAGCGAACCTTTAAAGGAGGAATTTATATGGGCAGACGAGTTGATATTACCGAGCTTTACAACGAGCTTCGACCGACCGAACGCGATAACTGGGTGCTTTGCTTCGATATCGTGAACTTCGACGAGGTCAACAGGAACATCGGCAGAGACGCGGGCGACGTGGTTATCCGCGAGGCGTTCCGACGTGTTGACGCCGCGGCGGGCGACACTATGGCGGCGTTCCGTATCGGCGGCGACGAGTTCGCCGTGGTAACGGGAACGGACGATAAAAGAGCCGCCGAGCAGACCGCCCAAAAGGTGATCGGTCTGAACGGGCAGCCCGTCGACTTCAACGGCAGAGGTATACCGCTTACAATGCGCGTGGGAGCGATAAAGCTCTCCGCGAGTATTCACAGTATGCGCTTTGCGGAGCTGTTCGACCGTATGCAGAATGCGATAAACGAAACGCGCGACTCGGGCGCGGTAATGTTCTTTAACAGCTAAATAAAAAAGCGGAGAGCTTGACGGCTCTCCGCTCATTTTATCTTGTACCCTGACTTAATAATTCTCCGCGCTTATTTCAAAATAGGACTGCGGGTGGCTGCACACGGGGCAGACCTCGGGAGCGTTTGTGCCTACTACGATATGTCCGCAGTTGCGGCACTCCCAGACCTTGACCTCGCTCTTGGCAAAGACCTCCTGCATCTCGACGTTTTTCAGCAGCGCGCGGTAACGCTCCTCGTGGCGCTTTTCAATAGCGGCGACGGCGCGGAACTTAGCCGCAAGCTCGGGGAAACCCTCCTCCTCGGCGGTCTTGGCAAAGCCCTCGTACATATCCGTCCATTCGTAGTTTTCGCCGTCCGCGGCAGCCTTAAGGTTTTCGGCGGTGTCGCCAATACCGTTCAGCTCCTTGAACCACATTTTAGCGTGCTCCTTCTCGTTGTCGGCGGTTTTCAGGAACAGCGCCGCGATCTGCTCGAAGCCCTCCTTCTTAGCCTTAGACGCGAAGTATGTATACTTGTTCCTCGCCTGAGATTCGCCTGCGAACGCGGCCTCCAGATTTTTTTCGGTTTTGGTACCCGAGTATTTGCTCATAATTTTTCTCCTTTTCAAAAAATTTGCCCTGCGGCATTCCCTGCTTCAATTATATCATTGTAAAACAAAAAAAGCAATAGCTTTTGAAAAAAACAAGCCCCCGTTTTTTCACGGGGGCTCTGATATATTCAATTTTGTAAATTCAATATTACATTGGACCGTACTCCTTATTAAAATTTGGTTCTTAAGCAAATTTTATCGGACATCGGACTCATTCCTTTCATTCAGCTCCGAAAGCTAATATTTTCTTTCCCTTTCGATTAAAGCGCACATCGCAATCACCACTTTCGATTCGGCTTATCTATGTAAACGCTTAACGCGGTAGAAAATATCTGCGGACTGCCTGAAACCTCTGCGGTTTTCAAATTCGGTAAAACACCGTTGTTTTGACGGATTTTGCGTTTCCGGGAATTTATCCCGCGCAAATCATCGCCGTAAATTTTACCTCAGCGGTCGGCGGGTTGCGACTCCGCAGACAGATTTGAAAAAGGTTTTTCGGTCATTTCCATGGGACTCGCTTCCTTTCTGCTTAAAGCTGAATTTTTTCCGCCTGCAAGTTCATCAAGCCATTGGAGTAACTCCTTTCAAAGTAGCGGCTAGACTCTACCAAGCCTTCACCTTACTGCCTCAAACTTAGCTTTCCATTGGACTGAACTCCTTTCGGTGTATTTGGAGGAGACCCCGTACCGACCTCTCGGCTTGTCTTCGGGTTCTCTCTTTCCTTGATATAATAATACCACACTTTTTGTTAAAAGTCAATAGAAATTTTTAATTTTTTCATAGTCGTTTTGTATATATTTTTCTTATTTGTTTTGTTGAAAGTAATGATTATTCTGAAAAAATCGTGAAAAGCTGCCCGTTTCCCGAAATTACCTCTTGACAATAACGCTTGCGTGGTGTAAAATATAAACACAAGCGTGATTCTTTTTCGGAAGAAAATTTCACGCACGGAAAGGCGGCGGGATATGGCTGAAAATGAAGAGGCTTTCCTCGACGAGGACGAAGGAATTATCGAGCTGGAGGACGAGGAAGGAAACGTAACGCGGTTTGAGTTTGTGGATCGCGCGGAGCTGAACGGCGCAGTCTACTACGCGCTTATTCCCGCGGACTATGACGAGGAAGAGGGCGCGTCGGAATTTGTCGTGCTGAAGGAGATAATTACCGACGGAGAGCCGATGCTCGCGACAGTGGACGACGACGCGGAATACAACGCGGCGGGCGAGATGTTCTTACAGCGCTTTGCGGAGCTTCCCGAGCTGGATATCGAAGATCTGGAGGAGCTTGACGGCGCGAACGAATAATTTCCTCGGTTACAGAAAGAATAATGTTGTTTATACTACTGCCTTACTCGCGAATGTGTGCTACTATAATCCAACACATTGTAAACGGGATTTCGGCTCCGGCGGCGGATTGCAGACCTCCTGTGTGCTTGTCACACAGTCGGCGGGAGCGTGAAAACGTCGGGCGATCTTACCCACCCTGCCAGAAGCGGGTTTTATATTGCATCTTACGGCAAGGCGGTAATGTATTTAAAAGCAGACGGGAGATCGGAAACGGTTTCCCGTTTTCCTTTATTGATAAAACGGACATAAACAAATCATTTTCGGGGTTTTATTGCCGATACGACATAAATTCCGTTGACAAATTTTTTTGAATGTGTTATAGTTACAGTATGTAATCGTATACAGCGATCAAATAAAAGTGAGGTAATCATTATGTCGTTAAGAATAGAAACCGAAGCCAACCGCTGCCTTAATTGCAAAAAACCGCAGTGTATGGAATACTGCCCCATACACACGCCAATTCCGCAGATAATCCAGAAGTTCAGGAACAACAGGGTAATGGAGGCGGGCGCGGAGCTTTTCAACAACAACCCGCTCAGCGTCGTCTGCGCGACCGTATGCAACCATGAGGCTCAATGCGCGGGTCACTGCGTTCTCGGAAAAAAGGACACGCCCGTGCAGTTTTACGATATCGAGCGTTTCGTTTCGGACGCGTATCTCAGCCGTATCCGCCCCGAGTGCGCTTTCCCGAACGGCAAGCGCGTAGCGGTAATAGGCTCGGGTCCCGCCGGTATTACCGTCGCGATAATTCTCGCGAAAAAGGGGTACAGCGTTACGATCTTCGAGCGTAAGAACGATATCGGCGGAATGTTGAGATACGGTATTCCCGAGTTCCGTCTGTCGAACACCGTTATCGACCGCTATAAAAAGCTGCTTGACAAGCTTAAGGTGCAGGTGCGCCTTAACACGACTATCGGCGGCGCGCTGAAGATAGACGACCTCTTCCGCGACGGTTACAAGTCGGTATTTGTCGGCACGGGCGCGTGGCGTCCGAGAACGCTGAACATTGAGGGCGAGTGCCTTGCCAACGTCCACTTCGGAATTTCCTATCTTGAGAATCCCGATCACCACGAGATCGGCGAAGTCGTTGCGGTCATCGGAATGGGCAACGTCGCAATGGACGTAGCCAGAACGGCGTTCCGTCACGGCGCGCAGCGGGTAATGCTGTTCTCGCGCGGTACGCACGTTTCCGCAAGCTCTCACGAGATGAGCTACGCAAAGCTCGACGGCGCGGAGTTTATCTTCGGAAAGCAGATAACGCGCATAACCCCGGACGGTCCCGTATTCAAGACCTCGATAATCGGCACGGACGGGAAGATCGTCGGATATGAGGACGACGAGAAATTAGTTCCCGCGGATTCCGTCATTATCGCCGTAAGTCAGCGCCCCAAGGACAAGCTGATACTTTCCACGGAGCATTTGCAGGGCACGGCAAAGGGGCTGCTTATGGTCGACGAGAACAATATGACCACGCGTCCCGGAGTGTTCGCGGCAGGCGACGTTATCACCGGACCGCTCACGGTAGTTCACGCGGTAGAGGCGGCGAAGAAAACGGCGAAAGCCATGATGGAGTATATGGAAAGACCGGCGGAAGCTTCCGAATAACGAAAAATTTTTTGAGCCGCGGATAATTTCCGCGGCTTTTTCCGTTAATGAAAATGAAAAGCTGCGCCCGTAAGCGCAGCCTTTCATTGCTAAAAGTATTGTTAATTGGGAGGAATCCAATCAGTCAATAAACAGATGTCTGGGCAGACCGTCTACCATAAACGGCGAAAGCTCGCCGATTATCAGCGGACGCGCGTACTCGAAGAACTCCTTTGAAACGTAGGTGCCGTCGTTGATTATCCACTCCTTGGGAACTAGCTTTTCCACGTTCGCCACAGCGGATGCGGGACAGGACGCGGTTTTAAGCTGATAGGGGTTGTTGGAAATTCTCTCGAAGATTATCATCTTTCCGGTTTCGCCGCTGAGCGCGAGCTGAACTCCGTCGGCTCCCGCGGTGAACGCTTCGGTGATGTCGCGGCGCGAAACGATATGCGACGCGCATCTCTGGAGCGTCGAGAACACGATACCCCTGTTCTTTATCCCAAGCTCCGCGCCGATAAAGTCCGCGAGGTAGAGCGCGGTGCCGCCCAGCGCCTTATGTCCGAACGCGTCCTCGTTCATGGCGCGCTTGTTCGCTTCACAGACGTACTTTCCGTCAGCGGTCTTGATACCCTCGGAAACCGCGATCGTGATGACCTTTTTGCGCGAACGCGCCTCGTTTATCTTATTGATGAAATTATCGTAATCAAAAACCGTCTCGGGCAGACAAATGATGTCGGGACCCGCGCAGTCCTCCGAGCGCGAAAGCGTCGCCGCGCAGGTGAGCCAGCCCGCGTCGCGTCCCATTATCTCGACGATATTCACCGACTCATTGGGATATGTATTCGCGTCGCGGATTATCTCCTTCATCGCGGAGGCGATATATTTCGCCGCGCTGCCGTAGCCGGGAGTATGGTCGGTCATTGCCAGATCGTTGTCGATCGTCTTGGGGATACCTATAAACGTGATGTCGCTCTTTATGACCTCGGCGTACTTCGACAGCTTATCGATAGTATCCATGGAGTCGTTGCCGCCGATATAGAAGAAGTGCTTGATATCCATTTTCTTAAGGATCGCGAATATCTTTTTGTAGGTATCCTCGTCCTTGGTGAAATCGGGAAGCTTATAACGGCACGTTCCCAGAAACGACGACGGCGTGCGCTTTAAAAGCTCAATATCCAGATCGCTGCGCACATATTCCGAAAGGTCGACATAATGCTCCTGCAAAAAGCCCTCGATACCGTTCCTCATTCCGTAAACATGAGGACAGCCCGCGTCTCTGGCGGTCTTGAACACGCCGACCAAACTGGAGTTGATGACCGAAGTAGGACCTCCGGATTGTCCGACAATAACATTTCCGAGTGCCATATCTTTATCCTCCTTATTTAAATAGCAAAAGCCGGCGCTCTCTGTCGCTTCATTGAGTATTGGATCTATGCGCCATCCGTTTTCCTTAATTTGATTATACTACACAATCATCTTTAACTGCAAGCAAAAAAAGGCTTTCGATATGGACAATTCAGATTTTCAAGAAAATCCCCGTTCACGGTTAAGCAAACGGGGATTGATAATATATTCACAAATCAGAATTTCTCGATTTCAAAGGCAAGACCTCGCACCGTTCGCTTCGCTCACTAGCCGGGCTGCATTACTCCGCTCCCTCGCTTCGCTCGTACGCTGCGCAAGGCAGCCCGCTTGCGAGTCTTGCCCCTAAATATTTATCACATATCAGAACTTTTTCTTCCATACAGCGGGAACGCACAGCATCATTATCGGCAGGCACTCCAGTCTCCCCAGCAGCATATCCAGCGACAAAACGCATTTCGAGAAATCCGAGAAGAACGAGAAATTCTCCATGGGACCGACCTTGCTTATTCCGGGACCTATGTTATTGAAGCAGGCAGCCACCGAAGTGAACGACGTCGCGAAATCCTGATTGTCGACCGATACCAGCAGCATTGAAGCCAGCATAAGAAACAGGCATATCCCGAGATAGCAGTGCACCCCGTGAACGGTATCCGCGTCCATTGCCTTATCCTCGCTTGTAACGAGATTTACCGATTTCGGGTGGAGCAGCTTTTTGAAAAATTTCGCCGTATTCTTGAATACGATGATAAGCCTCTGCACTTTAAAACCGCCGCCCGTAGACCCCGCGCACGCTCCTATAAGCATAAGCATTACCAGTATCATCTGCGAGAACGCGGGCCATAAATTATAGTCCGCAGTCGCGAAGCCAGTCGTCGTCATTATGGACGCGACCTGGAAAACCGCGTAACGGAAGCTCTCGCCGACCGATTTGTATATCGGGTAGATATTCACGCTGATAAGCAGCGTCGCCACGGCTAAAATTATCAGGTACACCCGAAGCTCCAGATTTTTGCCGACGTCCTTGAAGCGCCTTATCAGCATAAAGTAGAACATATTGAAATTCACGCCGAACAATATCATCATCACTGTGATAACGCCGTCGATATACGCCGAGTTGTAGAACGCCACGCCCGCGTTTTTAATGCCGAAGCCTCCCGTGCCCGCCGTGCCCATTGCGTGGCAGACGCTGTCAAAAAACGGCATTCCGCCCGCACACAGCAGTATGACCGTCACCACGGTGAGTACGCCGTACATCGCGTACATATACATCGCGGTGTTTTTTCCCTTGGGAACGAACTTTCCGACCTGCGGTCCGGGGCATTCCGCCCTCATTAAGTACATGGAGTCCTTGGACGACGGAAAGACCGCCAGCGCGAATACGAGTATACCCATACCGCCTATCCAGTGCGTGAAGCTCCGCCAGAACAGCATACCGTGCGAGAGCTTCTCGATATCGGTAAGTATCGTAGAGCCGGTCGTTGTAAATCCCGAAACGCTCTCGAATACCGCGTCGACAAAGCGAGGTATCTCGCCGCTGGCAAAAAACGGCACTGCCCCCGCCAGCGGGAACACTATCCACAGCATGGCGACGATAACAAGGCTCTCCTTGGTGTACATATCCTTGGTCTTGGGCTTTATCAGGGTCATTGGAAGAGAAAGCGCCGCAAGCCCCGCGCCTGTGAGCAGAAATACCGGTACGGTTTCAAACTCGCCGTAGCACAGGCTGACGACCGCGGGCAGAATAAACAGCGCCGAACCCGTGAGCGTCATCTTTGACAAATAATGAAATACTAAAGCTTTATTCATTTAATAAACGGTGCGGCAGAATCCGCCCGGACGTATTCACCTCTATTCCAGAATTTCCCGTATATCCGAGAAGCGGTGCTCCTTGGAAACGACCACCACCGAATCTCCCGGTTCGATGGTCGTGTTGCCGTCCGGGATAATAACCTGCCTGCCCCTTACCACGGAGCAGATCAGAATGTTCTTCTTGATCTTAAGCTCCTTGAGCGGCACGCCGATAAGCTGCGGTATCTTTTCCTTTATCCTGAACTCCGCCGCCTCGACGCGGTTGTCGACGATATGATAAATGGATTCGATATTGCTCTCGGTGTTGTCAAGGCTTCGCACATATGTAAGCACGGAGCTTGTGGCAAGGTATTTCGGGGAGATTATGCAGTCAAGTCCTATCTGTCCCGTTAATCCCACATAGCTCTCGCGGTTTATCTTGGTGACTACCTTGGCGTTGGAGTTGTTTTTGGCGTAGAGCGACATAATTATGTTTTCCTCGTCAATGCCCGTGACCGCGACAAACGCGTCCGCGTCGCGTATGCCCTCCTCGGCGAGCATATCCTGATCGGTCCCGTCGCCGTGTATAACGGAAGCTTTCGGGAAGAGCTGCGCGAAACGTCTGCATTTGTCGAGATCCTTCTCGATAATTTTAACGTGCATACCCATTCCCAACAAACCCAGCGTGAGGTAGTAGCTTATTCTGCCCGCACCCACGATAATGCAGGACTTTACCTTATCTTTTATCGAACCGCCGTTCCGGAAGAAGCGCTCAATGTCCTTATGCGTCGCCGCGATACTTATCTTATCGCCCGAGCGCAGCACGAAATTGCCGCCCGGAATGTATATCTCGGAATCGCGCTGAACCGCGCAGATCAGCAGCTTGATGCCGGTATCCTTGTAGATCTCCAGCAGGCTTTTATCGAGTATTGGCGAGTTGTCGGGTATCTTGTACTCCACAAGCTCCATTTTTCCCTTCTCGAACACCTCCACCTTTGCGGCGGCGGGAGTTATCAGCACGCGGAGTATCTCGTCGGCGGTTATGCCCTCGGGGTTGATCACCATTGACAGCCCGAGATCTTCCCTTATAAAATCTATCTGCTTATAGTATTCGGGGTTGCGTACTCTGGCGATCGTCCTTGAAGCGCCAAGCTTTTTTGCGATAAGGCAGCACAGCAGATTCACCTCGTCGTAATGCGTCGCCGCAATTACGATACCCGCCTTGTTCACCGCCGCGTCACGCTGAACCTCCGCGTCGATGCCGTTGCCCTCTATGCACATAACGTCCTCGGTGTTCTGGGTCTTTTCCAGAGCCGCGCCGTTTATGTCGATGACCGTAACGTCGTGTCCCTCGTGCGAGAGCATTGAAGCCAGACTGCTTCCCGCTTTGCCATTTCCAATTATTACCATTTTCATAATTATTTTCCTTAATTTCCCATTGCGGCTTTATTATTCTTATATATTATAGCACTTATATATTTTTATGTCAAGGGGGAAACCGACTTGTGCCGCCACAGTATCCGAAGATGACGTATCGAGCCTTTGCTTACGCGGGCAAGCCGTGTTCTTATGTCGGTTCATGCGTTGGAACGGGCGCCGGAAAATCATTCAGCACAGCAAAGCGGTTGCGTGTCTGCGATTATTTGATTTTTCGGTTTTGGTATTGATTTTTTTAAAAAAATGTGCTATTATAAAATAAAAGGCGGGTATGCCCATACCCGCAAAAATTCGGAAAACGAAAGGAAGATGTTTTATGAAGCTGTTTATAGATACTGCGAACGTCGATGAGATACGCGAGGCGAACGAGCTGGGCGTTATCTGCGGAGTTACCACGAATCCGTCGCTTATCGCGAAAGAACACCGCGTTTTCGAGGACGTTGTAAAGGAGATAGCGGAGATCGTCGACGGACCTATCTCGGCGGAGGTGATCTCGCTCGAGGCGGACAAAATGGTCGAGGAGGCTCTGCCGCTGGCGCAGATCCACCCGAATATCGTCATCAAGCTGCCCATGTGCGCGGAGGGTCTGAAAGCCTGCAAGCGGCTTACCGCAAAGGGTATCAAGACGAACGTGACGCTGATCTTCTCGGCGGCTCAGGCTATCCTCGCGGCGAACGCGGGCGCGACTTATGTATCGCCGTTTCTCGGCAGGCTCGACGACGTCGGGATGTGCGGAATGGAGCTTATCCGCGAGATCGCCGATATTTTCGCGGTGCAGGGCATTGAAACGGAAATCATCGCCGCGTCTATACGCAATCCCATTCATGTTACGGAAGCGGCGCGCGCGGGCTGCGATATCGCGACCGTGCCGTATAAGGTCATCTGTCAGATGATAAAGCACCCGCTTACCGACATCGGTATCGAGCGTTTCCTCAACGACTGGAAAAGCCTTTGATCTTCATACTGATCAGCGATAAAACACTTGATGAGATTCGCGGCGATAGGTGCGGGATTGCCGCAAATCTTGTCAAGTTTTTAACAGGTAATCAGTATCGTTAACGCAAAAAGCCCTCCGCCGTATCGGAGGGCGGCTTTTTGCGCTTTTTTCTTTTCAATAACGTATTGACTTTTTTTTTAGCTTATGGTACAATTATAAAAAGCGGTTTATAACCGCCGAATATAAATTTACAGATCGGAAGACAATAAAATGAAAAATAATTTTCTCGGACTTACGCCGCCTATGGGCTGGAATTCCTGGAACACCTTTACCTGGGAGATTAACGAAGAGCTTATCAAGGGCGCGGCGGACGCGTTTGAAACGCAAGGTCTGCGCGAGGCGGGCTATGAGTACGTCGTTATCGACGACTGCTGGAGCGAAAAGCAGCGCGGCGCGGACGGAAGGCTCGTTCCCGACCATAATAAATTCCCGAACGGAATTAAAGCTGTCGCGGACTATGTTCACTCGAAAGGACTGAAATTCGGAATTTACTCCTGCGCGGGAACTCACACCTGCGGAGGACACCCTGGCAGCTTCGAGCACGAGTTCGACGACGCGGAAACGTTCGCGGAGTGGGGCGTCGATTACCTGAAATACGACTACTGCTACAAGCCCGACCATATCCCGGGTGAGATACTCTACAAGAGAATGTCGACCGCGTTGCGCTGCTGCGGACGCGATATAATGTTCTCGGCGTGTAACTGGGGCAACGACGGTGTGTACAAGTGGATACGCGAAAGCGGCGCTCACCTGTTCCGCTCTACGGGAGATATCCAGGACAGCTGGGAGTCGATAAAGCGCCTTGCTTTGTCGCAGATAGGCAACGAGTGCTACGGCGGAAGCTTCTGCCACAACGATATAGATATGCTTGTCGTTGGTATGCGCGGCGGCTCGAACAATCAGTGGATAAACTCCTCAGAAGAGGGCGTGAACGTTATCGCGGACGAGGGCGCTTCGGCGGCTCCGAGGATAGGCGGCTGCACCGATACCGAGTACAGAACGCATTTCTCGCTTTGGGCTATCATGAATTCGCCGCTGATGATAGGCTGCGATATCCGCAATATGGACGAGGTAACGCGCGGTATTCTCACCAACAGGGAAGTTATCGCGATAAATCAAGACATTGAGTGCCGCGGACCGTACTGCATAAGGCAGTGGAACAACCCCGAGAACGTTTTCGCGCTCGTAAAGCCCATGTCCGACGGCAGCTTCGCGATAGGTATGTTCAATTTCGGCGACAGAAACAGCGAGATGTCTCTTCAGTTCTGGGACATAGGGCTGACCTATGCTTCGGGACGCGGGCTAGAGATGTACGACTGCTGGAACAAAAAAATCCTCGGAACGTTCACCGAGCGCTTTGTTTCGACAATCGAGCCGCACGGCTGCATAATGCTCCGCGCCAAGGTGGTAAGGATGAAGCAGTGAACAGCAAGACCTGCAAGGAGTGCGGCGCTCCGCTCGGCAGCGACGATATCGCGATAAATCAAAAGCTCATCTCGCGCAATGTTCAAGAGTTTTTCTGTATCGACTGTCTGGCGGCATATTACAGGACGACGCGCGAGGTTATTCAGGCGCGGATAGACTACTACCGCAAAAGCGGGCACTGCACACTTTTCAGATAGGAGGACGAATGAAAAAGATAATTGCGGCTCTTTTGACGGCAGCGGCGTTTCTGCTTTCCTCCTGTTCACAAATGACAACGGCAAACGGCAGGGAATACAACACCACCGTTATCACGCTGCTCGGCTTTGAGGATATAACAGACGAAAAGCTGCCCAAGCTCGCGGACGAGTTGAAAAGGTTTTACCGCCTTGATCATCTTGGGCTGGGGAACAATACGCTGACCGATATCTCGCCGCTCACAGAGCTTTCGGGAGGTCCGAAAATAACGCATCTTTGGCTCTGCAACAACAAAATAACGGATATCTCTCCGCTTGAGGGTCTTACGGAAATAACGCTGCTGGTGCTGAACGACAACGAGATAACCGATGTTTCGCCGCTCACAAAGCTCGATAAGCTTACGCACCTTAATCTCTCGGGAAACCCTATCTCCGACATTTCGCCGCTTGCGGAGATCAAGAGCTTGAAATATCTGCTCATACTCGACACCTCTGTTTCGGAGGAGGCTTTAGAGCAGCTTCAACAGCAATTGCCCGACTGCCAAATCAACATTATTCCAAAAACGATATACCCTAAGCCCGATGCTTCAGACACGACTTCGGAGTGAACGTTGATATCGACGATATAGAACAGCTTGGCAAGCAATTGCCCAACTGTGAAATAAATTACCGAAACTAAGAAAGGAGCACACAATGAAAAAATTTGCATCAATCATTCTATCGCTCGCGATGATACTTTCGCTGACCGCCTGCGATAATAAGGACGACGCGTACCAAAGCGGAGTTTCCGGCGCGATTTCCGACCTTGCTTCGGACAGCTCGAACGGCGGCGAAAGCAGCGGAAACAGCGAGGACAACGGAGAAAGCAATTCAAACGCACTTTCCAATCCCGTTAAAAAGACCCCCGAGGGCGACATCGACATGGAGGCGGCTATGGCATACGAGACCGACTTTGAGGCTCTGGAAAAGGAGCTGACCGAGCGCGAGGTCGATCTTTCTCAGCCCGTTTCGCTCAACGCGCGAAAAAATCCCAAGACTATGGAGGTCTGGAATTATCTTAAGGAGGGATACGGAAAGCGGATCATCTCCGCGCAGCAGCAGGATAACGTAGTGCAGACCTACGAGGATAAGGTGTACTATAACGCGCTGGAGGATCTGCCCGCGATGAAGGGCTTCGACTTCATTCACGCTACAGGAGACACTCCCAACCGCGCGTTCGTTGACGCGGCGCTCGAATGGGGAACGGAAAACGGCGGACTGGTTACATTCTGCTGGCATTGGAACGTTCTGCGTGACGCGGACAACCCAGATCAGGGACGCGCGTTCTATATGGAGAGAGACGGCGTCAAGATCATCAACTGGAACGCACGCAACGTGACGGTTCCCGGAACAAAGGAATACGAGGTAGCGGTGCATGATATGGATCAGGTGGCAAGCTATCTTCAGGAGCTGGAGGCTGCGGGTATTACCGTACTGTGGCGTCCGTTCCACGAGGCAAGCGGAAGCTGGTTCTGGTGGGGCATTCAGGACAGCGACAAGCTTGCCGTAAGAGAGGGCACATACGACACTTTCCAGCGCCTGTGGTATATGATGTACGACCGCTTTGAAAACTATCACAAGCTCTCCAACATTATCTGGGTATGGAACGGTCAGACGAAAATATGCGAGGTAAATCCCAACAGCTACGACATCGCCGGTATTGACGTTTATCCGACCAAGGAGGATCACTCACCTCTCGCAAGCAGCTATAACGCGCTTAAAGGCTGCACCTACGAGGGCAAGATGCTTGCGCTGTCCGAGTGCGGATATATCCCCGACCCGCAGCAGTGCGTTGACGAGGATATTATGTGGCTCTATTATATGCCGTGGTGCGGAGAGTTTGTTTTCGAGCCGGCCGCAGCGGGAGGTTCAACGCCGAAGACCGACCTATACGGCACGCCGCACCCCAATCCCGAAAGGCTTTCCGATGAAATGCTGAAGGAATACTTCGGCAATTCCGCGCTGATATCCTGGAAGGATCTGCCGGATACGTTCGGAGAGAAAAAGGTTCCTACGCGAATCAGCGTATGGGAGGCTACCAAGCAGCCAATCGAGTAAAATCTTTCATGCCAAATACCATAAAGCTCCCGTCCGACCGACGGGAGCTTTGCTTTTCATTTCTTATAATACCTTTCTTGCGTGATAACTACTAAGCTGTGCCGCGGACAGCGTATGATTCCGATGCTTATATCGGGGCGTGGGTTGAAACACACTTTTGCTTCAAGTATTCAAAAGAGGAGCAGCCTTGTAATGACATAAAAAAACCCCGGGAGCTTTCGCTTTCGGGGTCGGGTATGCAACAAAATGATTAACGCTTCGAGAACTGCGGAGCGCGGCGTGCAGCCTTGAGACCGTACTTCTTTCTTTCCTTCATTCTCGGGTCGCGAGTGAGGAAGCCTGCCTTTTTGAGGACGGGTCGAAGCTCGTCGGAGTACTGAAGCAGCGCTCTGGACAGCCCGTGACGAATAGCGCCCGCCTGACCGGTAACGCCGCCGCCCGCAACCGTGCAGACGATGTCGAACTTCTCAACCAGATCGGTCAGCGCGAGAGGCTGACGAACAATGAGCTTGAGCGTATCGAGACCGAAATAATCGTCGATATCTCTGCCGTTAATGGTAATGGAACCGCTTCCCGGATACACTCTTACGCGAGCGACGGAGTGCTTTCTTCTGCCTGTTCCGTAGTAGTAAGGTTTAGATTCGTACATAAAAAGCCCTCCTTAAAACTTGTATTCAACGGGCTTCTGAGCCGCGTTCTTATGCTCTGCACCTGCGTAGCAGCGAAGTCTTGTGAGAGCTTTTCTTCCGAGAGTGTTGTTGGGCAGCATACCGTTGACAGCGAGCGTCATAGCCTTTTCGGGCTTCTCCGCCATCAGCTTGTCGTAGCCTACCTCCTTGAGGTGACCGATCCAGCCGGTGTGCCATCTGTAAACCTTCTTCTCCAGCTTCTTACCGGTGAGCACTGCCTTGGAGCAGTTGATTACGATAACATGATCGCCGCAGTCCACATGAGGAGTGAACGTGGGTTTATGCTTGCCTCTGAGCAGGTGAGCAGCGGTTGCGGCAACACGACCGAGGGGCTTGTCTGCCGCGTCGATAATATACCATGTGCGCTCAACTTCTGCGGGCTTAGCCATATAAGTTGACATATCTTTTCCTCCTTAAATTCCGTATAGATAATTCACAACATTAGTTATTTTACCACGCTTTTACGCATTTGTCAAGGCTTTTTTTGCTTGAATTTGAAATATATCCCGATTTCTTTCGGTTTCTCTGCAAATCTCTCTGTTTTTCTCATTATCTTGAAGTCTGTTTCATTTTTGGTGCAAATATTAAAAACACGGGAATACGCAAGAAAAAACGATATTTTAAGATATTACCGGGAATATTTTTCGTTTTAAAACAATGTCGTTAATATATGTAAAACTTTAATATACATTATATCACCAAACATATCAAAATGCAACTTCAAACAACAAATAGCATTAAAAAATATCATTATGGTATAAAATTCCTCGAATAACGATATTAACAAACGCAAAATGGTATGCTATAATATAATTAAATCCCGAAGATGCCCGGCGGCCGCGTTTTGCTTAAGCCGCATTTTTTCAAGTTTGAAACGAGGTGTTATTATGATCTGCAATTCGGTACAAAAGCTGATCGGCTACGCGGAGAGGAACGGTCTTACAACGACCGAGGACAGATACGTTGTACGCAACAGCTTAATGGAAATTCTGAAGCTTGACAATTGGGAAGAACCGACAGACTCCGACGGTGCGCAGAATATCGACGAAATACTTGACGAGCTTGTCGACTACGCCTGCGAAAACGGGATAACCGAGAACACGTCCGCGTGCCGCGACTTGTTCGACACTAAGCTTATGGGCGCGGTAACTCCCTATCCTCGCGAGGTGATACGCGGGTTCAACAGTCGGCTGGAGCGTTCGCCGGAAGAGGCGACCGATTGGTATTACGGGTTCTGCAAGGCGCTGAATTATGTTCGCGCGGGACGTATCGCAAAGGATATCAAGTGGACATACGAGTCGGAGTTTGGAACGCTCGATATCACAATAAATCTCTCAAAGCCCGAGAAAGACCCGCGCGATATTGCCGCAGCAAAGAACGCTGCCGCGTCGTCATACCCCAGATGCCAGCTCTGCCCCGAGAACGCGGGCTACGCGGGACGGCTCAACCACCCCGCGCGGCAGAATCTCCGCCCCGTGCCCATGAAGATAAACGGCGGGAACTGGGAATTCCAATATTCGCCGTACGGCTACTACAACGAGCACTGCATAGTGTTCAACGAGCGTCATATCCCGATGAAGATAGACGAGTCGGTGTTTGAAAAGCTGTTCGATATTCTGGATATTCTGCCGCATTACTTTGTCGGCTCAAACGCCGATCTGCCGATAGTCGGCGGCTCGATACTCAGCCACGAGCATTTTCAGGGCGGGCGCTATACGTTCGCAATGGAGAAAGCGCCGATCGAGAAAACCTTTAAGCTCGAAAAGTTTCCCGAAGTGAGCGCGGGCAGAATAAAATGGCCCATGTCGGTCATTCGTCTGCAATCGGAAAACCGCCGCGAGCTTTCCGCCGCCTGCAGCAGCATACTCGGCAAATGGCGCGGCTACAGCGATCCGTCCGTAACGATCTTCGCTGAAACGGACAGCGCTCCGCACAACACGATAACGCCGATAGCGCGCAAAAACGGCGGCGTTTACGAGTGTGATCTCGTGCTCCGCAACAACCTCACCACCGAGAACAGACCGCTTGGGCTATACCACCCCAACCCCTCGCTCCACCACATAAAAAAAGAAAATATCGGTCTTATCGAGGTAATGGGACTTGCGGTGCTGCCGTCGCGTCTGGCAAAGGAGCTTGTCAGACTTGAGGAGGCTATGCTTGCCGGCGAGGACATTTCCGCCAATCCCGAGATCGCCGCTCACGCCGATTGGGCGAACGAGCTGCTTTCGCGCCGAAGTGACTTCAACGCCGAAACTGCGCGGGACATTCTCCGCGAGGAGGTCGGCGCGGTGTTCGAGCAGGTCCTGCGCGACTCGGGAGTGTTCAAGCGCAGCGAAGAGGGTATCGCGGCATTCGAGCGGTTTATTGAAACGCTTTGATTTTTCCGGCAGATCCGAACCCCGGTCATGTCAATTATATAGAATTATTTCCCGTTTGTTGCAAATTGCACAAAACTCACGGCAATTAAAGTATAAATTTGTCGGGCGCGATATTGACGAAACGCGAAAAAAATTATATAATAAAAGTGGCTAACCATGTTTACGGTTTTGCTTGGTCGGGCGGTTCGCCCATCTGTGAAAGGATTTTAATATGATTTGTACAAAATGCAACAGCGAAATACCAAACGGCGCTAAGTTCTGCCCCGTTTGCGGAAACGCTTGCGGAGTCGCTTCGGACGTGAAGCCCGCAGGTTCGTTTCCCGAAACGGAAGTGAAAACATATTGCGGCAAGTGCGGTCTTGAGCTGAACCGTGGTGCGAAGTTCTGCGCGGTCTGCGGCGCTCCCGCGGCAATCGGCGACGTAAAGGTAAACGAGAACGACGGCTCGACGTTCGGGCGCGGAGATATGTCGGCGGTATCGCTCGACAAGCCCAGCGCTTCCGACAGCCTTGTTGCGGCTATGAACACCGCCTCCGCTCCGTCCGCCGTTCCCACACCCTCGAACGGCGTTCCCATGCCGTCTAACGGCAGCTCGGGATTCTCTACGGGCTTCAGCGGCTCGGGCACGGGATATAGCTCTACCGCTCCCTCGTTTATCCCCGAGTCCCCTTCCGCGAACGGCACGGCTGCTCCCTTCGGAGCTTCCGATAATCCGTTCGGCGATATGGGCGCGGCTGCTATCGTCGCCACTCCTATTAAGAAGAGAACGGGTCTTAAGGTAGGGATCATTATCGCGTCTGTCGCTGCGGTTCTTATCGCGGCTGCCGCGGTATTCTTCTTCACCAATAAAGCGACGGCGCTCAGCCTTATTATGGGCAAACCCAACTACGCGGCAATGGTCGAGGGCGACTCGATAAAGGAAGCTGCGGAGAAGCTGAACGTTCCCGCTATCTCCGACGGCATAAAGTCCGCCTCGGGGCTTGCAGCAAGCCTTGCCTCGATGAACAATGTAAACAGCGGCTCTATCGGCAGCTTTGACGGAATGAGCAATATCGATTCCGCGTTCAGCGCGGCGCCGATGATGTCCTACACCAACGGCGCGCCCGACCTTGAAGCAATCATCTCCGCTTACTATGAGGCGATGATGAGTACATACGGAATGAACTCCGTCAAGGCGGACGTAAGCATTAACGCAAGTATCTCCGACTCTGTGAAGTCCATGCTCGGCGACGAAGCGGACGAGATTATCGAGCTTCTCAACGGGCTGAACATATCCGCCGACGTTACCGTTTCAGAGGACGCTGTCGCGGCGCAGATGGATATGAGCAGCGGCTCGGCGGTCATCAACGCAAAGACGATATTCACCGCAGACGGCGACGTTTATCTGGTTCTCCCGTTTGTGGGCGACAAGGCTCTCAAGGTAAAGATACCTACCGAAAAGTCCGTTGAGACTGCGGATCTCAAGCCGCTGGAGCTTGACGCGAACGAGATCGAGCGTCTTATCGGCGAAATGGTAGAGATCTACGTTAAGGAATACAAGGAAAGCGCCATCGAAATGGGCGACGGCGAGCTTACCGCGGCGGGTCTTACCGCAAAGGGCAAGCTCATCACAGCAGAGTTCAGCGGCGAAAAGCTGGCTTCTCTGTTCGGCAGTCTTGCGGAGCATTTCGCCGACGACGAGTATTTCAGCACAAAGATAATCGAATTTGCCAATGAATACGGCGCGGAGCTTACCAAAGAGGAATACAAGGACGAGATCATGAGCATATTTGATCCCGATATGTTCGACGATACCGACAAGCTGGTCATCAGCACCGTTATCGACAACAACGGCAACGTTCTCGCGAAGTCCTGGAAGGCTCTCGAAGATACCGATGAAATAGCGGAGTATATATATGTTGACAGCAAGAAACAGATCACATTTGAGATCAAGTCCGAGGGTATGGCTGTATGCTCCGTTGTCAGCGACGTTGTAAGCGACAATGAGGGTTCGGTTGCCGTCAGGATCGCAAATGACGACGACATTATCTCTTTGACCGTCGATTACTCCGACGTCGGAACCGCCAAGTTCTGCGGAAGAGATACATTTGTAGGTAATTACACTATCGGCATGGATATTCCCGCCGACTTCACCGAGGACGCGGGTATGCTCTCCGGCGTAAAATTCACCGTATCCAACTCCGTTACCGGAGAAAACACTATGGAGTCCACGGTCGGAGCAAGCGTGGGCAATTACGGCAGCGTAACGCTCAAGTCCGCCGTTACCGCTTCCAACAGCGACGCGGCTTTGGCGATCCCGACCGAAGTGATCGACCTCGGCAACGGAGAGGACCAGCCCGACGAGGCGACCATGACCGCGCTTACGGAATATCTGGAGAGCGTCGGCAAGAAGCTTGAGGAAATGAAGGACGGTCCTTTCGGCGGTATCTATAACGGTTTTGCTGAGGCTATCATCGGCAGCAGCGGTGATATTTCGGGCGACATGGTAGATTTTGACGAAGTTATGGCGCTCACCGGCAATATCTCGCAGACTATGGCGGAGGTTACAAATTTCGCTTTCAAGTACGCTGTTTATGAGGACGCGCTCGAAGACCGCGCAAGCGATATACAAGACGAACTGGACGATCTGTACAGCGAGATCGTAAACAAGGACTGGAAGCTGACCGCCGCCGAATTCAGCGACTATACAAACAAATACAATGCTGTCAAGTCTAAGGCGGACGCTCTTGAAAAGGATTATCAGGCCGCGCAGTCCGCAAACCCCGTAACTCCCGTTAATCCCTCGGGAAGCTCTGCGGACGAACTCAACTTTGACAATATGACCGACAACGATCTGTACGAGGTCATCAATGAATACGGCGAGCGTTATCTCGCGGTTCTCACCAATTACGACAACGCGCTTAAGATCGCCGGCGACACGGAGCTCGGCAAGCTCTCCGGCACCGCCGAGGACACATACAATAAGGTCGTGGACGATTATGTTCAGTTTATCGAATCTTATTCCGACGGAAATTACAGCGTTGCGCTTCTGAGAAATGTCAGAAAGTCCGCAAAAGCTTTCGCTCTTGCGGTAGAGGCATTGGAAAAGGCGCTTACGGCACAGGCTTAATTCTATAATACAAAAACGCCCCGTTGAAAAACGGGGCGTTTTTATTATGTATTATGCCATCTGAACGGCTTCTTCGGTGTCGGTGACGACTACTATATCGCCGCAAAGGATCTCGGTCGCGCCCGACGGGATAATGCTCTCCTCTCCTCGCCTCACCATTACTATAAGCAGGCGCTTGGGAAGTTTAAGATCGCGTATCTGCTTGTCTTTCCAGACATGCTTTTCGTTGATCGTTATCTCGCGGAGCTTCAGGCTCTTGTCGCTCTTGTACGGCGGCACAGAAAGAATCACGCTGTCGTTCGCCTCGATAACGGTGTCGCCGCGCGGAATAATGGTTTCCTTGCCGCGCCGTATCATTACCGCGAGAGAGCCGGTCGGCAGGGTTATCTCGCTGAGCTTTTTCCCCTCCCAATTGTGATTTTCGGGGATAAACATACGCATCATTGTCATAAGATCGTCCTCGCGGTAGTCGTTAAAGGTCTTGAGGACGTCGCTGCTGTCATCAATCAGGTCGAGCTTTTTCGCGGCAGCGGGCAGCAGTGAGCCTTGAACAAGCATTGACAGCAGGCATACGCAGAACACGATATTGAAAATATTATGCTCGGTAGGAGTTCCGTTAACGACGGCGAGTATCGCGAAAACAATGGACGAAGCCCCGCGCAGACCCGCAAGCGAGATAAACAGCCTGTCGGCGACGGGCGATTTCCCGCCGAATATCGCCACGGCAACAGGACGCGAAAGCAGCGTCAGACAAAGGTAGATCGGCACGGCAAGCAGAATGCTCTCGCCGAACTGCGAGGGCGTTGACAGCAGACCCAAAAGGAAAAATACCACAATCTGGCAAACGCCCGTTGTGCCGTTCAGGAAAACTACCGCTTCGGGCGGTGCGATCTCCTTGCCCTTGTTTCCGATCGTTATACCGAGAACGTTCACGATAAAACGCTTTATCGGCGATCTTCCACGGTAATTCTGTTTCGGCGATTTTGCGTTTCCTATAATAATTCCGGCTATGTATACGCTCAGATAGCCGTTACCGCCGGTCATGGTTGGCAGTGCGAACGCCAGCAGCGCGAACGCGAGATACATTATGCACTCAAAGCCCTCGGTCTGCGCCTTGAATTTCTTGGCGATAAACGCGCCGAAAAATCCGATTAACCCGCCGAAGATTACGCCGAACGCCAGCTGCGACAGTATCATCACGAAAATCGAGCCCGTGCCGTCGTTAGTCAGCAGCGACAGCGATATCACGGTAAGCATATACGAAAAAGGGTCGTTACTGCCGCTTTCCGCCTCAAGCAGCGGAGCAAGCCCGTTTTTAAGGTTCAGCTTTTTCGAGCGAAGCACCGAGAATACCGAAGCAGCGTCCGTAGAACTTATTACCGAGCCGAGCAGCAAGCTTTCCGCGAATCCGAATTTCAGCACGAAACAGCAGAACGCGCAGGTCACTCCCGCCGTCACGGCGACGCCCAGCGTTGACAGAAGCCCCGCCTTGACCATTACGGGCTTCGCGGACTTCCAATTGACGGAAAAGCCGCCCGTGAACATTATGACGATAAGCGCCGTTTCACAGACATAGGACGCAAATTCGTAGTTCTCGAACGGGATCTTTACGGGTCCGTCACAGCCGAAGAATATTCCTATCCCGATAAATATCAACAACGCCGGTACGCCGATCTTTCCCGACAGGCGATCGGAAAACACGCACAACAGCAGCACCACTGCCGCGACCAAAATAAACGCCGTCATAATATCTCCCCATTTTAATGTCAATTTACACTTTACATATTTATTGTAACATATTACAACCTGTATTGTCAATAGCACAAAACGGGGAAACAATGGTAAATTATTGTTTAACGCAGTGGCGGTGGTGCTTTTTTGTAATTTGTTGCTTGTTG
>CAYWIP010000028.1:0-29399 GCA_964458395.1 uncultured Ruminococcus sp. | reverse complement strand
AAGTTTGATGAAATCTTCACTTTACCCCTTGACTTTTATTTGCAGGTCTTTATTTTCGCGTATTTTCTTGTTATTTCGTCCTCGCTGCCGCGCATTGCGTCAAGCTCGGCGGCGGTGAGATTTTTATTCAGCAGCGCCGCAAGTCCGCACTCGTGAACGGGCAAACCTATATTCCGCGTTACCCATTCAAGATACCTTTCGGACATTCCGCCGATAACCCTATAAAACCGACTGCCGAACACCGTGAGATACTCGCCGATATTGCCGACGTTCAGTGCGATCTCCGCGGCAACTCGGGCGGTAAGCTCGTTTTCGTCGCCGAGCAGCGGAAGTATATCGTCCAGAAGCGGTTCGCCCGCCGCGCCTAATTCTTCCACGACACGCACCGCTTCATAACGCACCGCCGGATTATCGGAGCTTAGCAGCGGACGAAGCAGTTCAACAGGAAAACCATGTACAGCTCGTTCAGCAAACCGAGCGCCTGTCCGTTTTTAGCGAAGCGTTCGGGGTCGTTTTCGAGGTTGCGGATAAGCTTCCCGCCCTTTTCGTTATCATGCTGTTGAAATTTTCTCGTTTGTTTTCTCAAATAATCACCTACAATCCCGAAAGATCGAACTCGGGGGTATACTCCTCCCTCGCCGAGGACTTCTCCTGCATATAGCCCGACAATCCCGCCGCGTACACCTCGTCCAGCACCTTGCGGTACTCGAACGTTGTAATACGGCGGTTGAATTTCCCGAAGCGCGGATCGGTTTTCACGCGCCCGAACGGCGTATACTGGCTCATCAGGCTGAACAGTATATCCCCGCCGAACCGCTCCCCGAGCCGCTTTACGATCTCGATCGAATCCCGGTATTGCCCGGGCAATACAAGATGTCGGACGACAGTTCCGCGTTTAAGCGGCTTGCTCTCATCGTTGCCGGCGAATACGGGCTTGCCCGTCTGACGCACCATTTCGGCGACGGCGCTCATTGCCGTATCAAAATAACCGGAAACGTCGGAGAGCGTTTTCGCCAGACCGTTATCGAAATACTTGACGTCGGGGAGGTAGATATCGACTATGCCGTCGAGCGCTCTCAGCGTTTCCACTCGCTCGTAGCCGCCCGAGTTGTACACTATCGGGATCGACAATCCCTTGCTCCTCGCGAGCTTCACGGCGCGTATTATCCCGGGAACAAAATGCGTGGGGTTGACGAGATTTATATTCAGCACGCCCTGCCGCTCCAATTCGAGGAATATCTCCGCCAGACGCTCCTCGGTAATGATCCGGCCTTTATGCCCGGCGCTTATATCGTAATTCTGGCAGTATGCGCATTTGAGCACGCACCCCGAAAAAAACACCGCGCCGCTGCCGCTCGTTCCGGAGATACACGGCTCCTCCCAATAATGCAGCATAGCCTTAGCCGCGGTAAGCTCCGCGCTCATGCCGCAGTATCCCCGCGCTGCCGAACGGTCAACTCCGCACCTGCGCGGACAAAGCTCGCACTTCATTTCAAACACCCTCACAATACAAAAAAGCTGCCTCACGTCCCTGCTCGGCAGCCTTTGCTTATAAGTTTTTATTCAGCGACTGACCCGTCGCTCTTCCGACGACCGCGCTGTTATAATAGCCGATCTTCTGCTTGGTCTGCTTGAGCTGCTCAAGCTCGCGGCGCGAATCGACATGCCTATCCTTAAATTGACCGGAGATCACCTTGTCCTTGTCGAGGATACGCTGCTTTGCAACGGCGATGTTCCTCTGGAGCAGCTGAAGCTTCTTATGACCTTCGTCAAGTGTAACGTTGACATAGCTGCCGTTGATAAGCGCCTTTAACAGTGCCGCCTCTTCGGGAGCCTCGCAGTCAACGACCGCGTTGAGATCGTCCTTTAATTCATCGAGGGTATCGATCAGTTCATTTCTGGCGATAAGCCCCTGCTGAATAATTTCAAGCTCGGCATTTATCATAGTGTCGGTCTGTCTTTCGTATTCCTGAAGTGTGCTGAGGATTTTGTTCATTATCTCCTGCACCTTCTCGCAGCCAAAAAGCTCCGCCATAAATTTCCCCTCTTTCTTCGGCAATTTGTCTCACATTATAATATGCCTTTTTTATGATTTTGTTTATCCTGCGCCTCAATTTCTTCCCTTGTCATCTGGCTTATCTGCGTAAACGCGTCACGCAGCTCGCCAACCATGGGAATGATCTTTTTCACCTCGGTGCAGTCCTTGCTGACGTTCGCCTTTACTATCTCCTTGTAAAAGAAAACATACAAGCTCTCCAGATTCTGGGAAATCGGCACGGACATATCCAGTGCCTCGCGAAGCGCGTCAATGCAGTCCTCCGCCTTTATGAACGCGTCGTTGGACTTTGCGTAGTTCTTCTTCTCGACAAAGTCAATGCCGATAGCAAGCTGACGCTCGATCTCGCTGTACAGCTTGATAACAATCTCGACGGGCGTCATTGTCGTAACAGACTGCTTCTTGTATGCGGAATATGGATTTACCATTGTTATCCCTTCTTAAATAAAGCAAAGCCGCGCCGTTTCGCGGACACGGCTTGCCCCTTTATTTATTACTGTGTGCTTCCGAAGTTGCCGAGATAGCTTGCCAGATAACTGGACTGGCTGTTCATATCTGACATCATCTTCTCGAGATTGGTGAATACGCCCCACCAATATTCTTCCTTGCTGTCGTAGCGCTTCTGAAGCGTACTGATGCGCTTGGTGATCTGCTCCATCTGGCGGTAGATCGCGTTGTCCGTGGAGGTAACGCCGCTTGCCATACCCGCTCTGCGTACCAGAGAACCTCTGACGGTATTGCCGACAACTCTCGTGGTGCTGATAGCGTCGTCGATAACGTTGCTGATCTGCTTCATAACGCCGCTGTTGGGGTCGGTGAACAGCTTGGTGATAGCGTCGGGGTTCTCCTCGAACGCCTTGTCGAGCGCCTCCTCGTCAACCGCCAGCTTACCGATCTTAGCGCCCTCCTTGTCGGTGAGACCGCTTACGGTCTTGATGCCCATATTGTACAGACCGAACGAAGAGCCGTCATCCAGCTTAACGCTGTTGTACATAGCCATTCTGAGCTTGGACATAACGCCTGTAACGGTAGAATCGTTGTAGAGAACGCCCTTCTTCGCCAGGGTCTCCCACTTCTCGATCTCGTCCTCGGACATCTCTTCCTTCTCCGCGTCGGAAAGCGGCTCGTACTTGTTGTTCTTGGAGTCGCGCGCGGGAGCGGTTCCGGTGTAATTGTTTATATCGTCGATCAGCTGGTTGTAGTCGTTGACAAAATCCTTAATGGACTTCTTGATATCATCGTAATCCTTGGTAACGCTTACGTTGATATCGGTGTTGGTCTCGACCTCGGAAATATCGAACGTAACTCCGTCAAGCGTGTACGAATTGGAATTGTGATAGACCTCAACGCCGTTCATGGTAAACTTAGCGTTCTCGCCAAGCTCGTAAGTCGCGCCCGTACCCGTCAGACCGATAGCCTTTGCGAACGCGTCGTCTTCCTCGATATCGATGTCGCCGCCGTTGCCAAGGTCGTTCGCGGTAACGACGAATCTGTTCTCCAGCTTGGAGTAGGTCATTGTAACACCCGCGCCGCTCTTGTTTACAGCGGAAACGAGATCCGAGATAGTAGCCTTATTGTCAACGGAGATCTCCTTGCCGTTGATCTTCATCGTATATCTGCCGTCGGCATTAGCCTCAACGCCCAGATCGGACAGATAGGTCTTGTCGGTGAACTTGTTGGTGATACTGCCCTTTGCCAGACCGAACGTACCGCCGCTGGTAGCCGTCACCGAAAGCTCCTGAAGCACGCTGCCCTTTTTAGCCATAACATAAGAGCCGTCGATAGTGAATTCAATGCCCTCGCTGCGGAATTCCCTGTCCATAGCCGTCTTAAGCTGCGCGGAATTGTAATCCTTAGCAGCCTGAGTGCTGGTGTATGTAAAGCTGTCGAGCTGCGCCTGTGATACGGTCGCGTCGTCCGCGAGATCATACTCTTTTCTATAGGCAGCCGCTTTAAGCTCATTATACTGATTTAAAACATCTCCGTTGCCCGATTCATTGCGGCTGTCAAAGTATGTGTCGGATACGCAGAATGCCCGAACACTCTTCTCAACGCCGTTCACGTTTACCGCGATAGTGTTCTCACCGGTAACAGCAGCCTGCGTAGCGATCGCCACTTTCCATGACGGTCTGGTCAGACCGAAGTTGCCTGTCTTCTCGGTAATGGTGATGCCTGCGTTGCCGTTCATCTCAAAACCGACAGTGCCGTCGTCGTTCTTCTTAGCCTGGATAAACTGCTTTCCAGAACCCTTGTCGATCTCGCCGAAAGCGTCGGCAAGCTTTGTGTTCATACCCGCGATGATATCGTCGGTGAACTGTGCCTCTGCCGCTTCGGCTCCGACAGCGTCGGAGGACGCCGCAAGCGTAGCCTCAAACTCGATAGTCTTGGAAACATTACCCACCTGAACGTCCAGCGCGAACGAATAGGTCTTGCTTCCGTCGTCGTTCGCGGTAAACTCGGAGGTGTCGATCGCCTTGGCGATATCAAGCTGGAACGCTCCCTCGCCGAGCTTAGCGCCTGTGCGTGTGGAGGCGGTGGCAATGCGCTCCACGTTGAGCTTATAGTTGCCCTCAACGGCACTTGAGCTTGTGGTTACCTGCAGTCCTGTGTTCTTGTCGGCATTGGTCTTGTTTGTAATATTGGACTTGAATTTCGAGAAGGAGGTCGGGCTCATCAGATAGCTGTCCTTCTTCAGAATGTCAAAATACTTGCCCTTAAAATCGCTGAACTTGGAAATAATGTCACGATAAGCCTCCTGCTGCCAGGTCAGCTTTGTGAGCTTCTTGTTCTGTGTGTCGATCTTTGTCTGGTAGGTGGACAACATCTTTTCAATCATAGCCTCGGAATCGTAACCCGAGTTAAGACCGCTCAGACGCATTAAATCACTTGCCATGTTACTTCTCCTCCTGTTTACGTGAATTAAGAAGCTGCTCTATCGCCGCGCCCGACGCGTGAGCCGACTGCTCGTTTGTCTGCCTCAGCGTTTTAAGCTCGCTTCGGAAGATCTTGACCTCTTTCGGGGCGTTGATCCCTATCTTTACTTTATCCTTGGTTATTTCAAGCACCGTTATCTCGATCTTGTCGTCGATAGAAATGCTCTCGTTTGCTTTACGCGTTACTACAAGCATATTCAGACCTCCTTAGCGGAGGCGTCCGTCTCGGAATAGACCGGATACTTGAAATCGTAATCCTCCAGAATGACCTGTGCCGCAAGATTGTCACGCGTATTTATGACTATCGGGCAGCGCAGATTTATAGTGGTTTCCCTATAATCATCGGGAACGATCGCCACTGTAAGACAGCGGTAAGGAGTGTTTTCGTCGATTTTCAGAAGAGCCTGCTCCTCGTCGGTTATCTCAAAGCGGTAATCGGGGTAGATCTGCATCGGGTCGTAGACCACGAAGCAAGGCTCCGCGCCGTCCACCGACTGCAGCCACATCGGAAACGTATCCTCGCCGAGCGGGCATATCAGCGTATAGCGCTGTGCGCTCTCAAACCCGAGTATCCCGTTGGGAATGCTTATAATCGTATTCTCATTGATTTCGACCTCGCCGAAATCTCTCGTTACTATTTTCATATCGTTCAACCTTTAATATCAAATATCGGCGGCTCGTAATTCGGGTTCGCGCTCGGCGGAACATATATGGGATCGCCCACATACTCGATCTCGACGCGCGGTCTGTCGCGGACGATAAACTCCACGCTGCCGGGAATGAACTCCAGCGGAGACTCGGGGTGAACATCCCAGTCGATGTCCTGCTCGCCCATCTGATACTCGATGTTGAGCGTACCCGCGTCAAACGTGATATCCGCGCCCTCTTTCGGCAGAAACTCCATAATGGTCTGAACCGTCGCGCCCGCTCTCGCGTTGCTGAGCGCTATCTCTGACGGCGACGCTCCGCGTGCGAGCTGATCTCCCTCCGAAGCCACCTTGGCGGTGCCCTGAAACGCGATAGACCACCCCTCCTGTGCCTTTTGGGCAAGCATATCTCCGTCGGTCATATTCCCATACCCCAAACTCTTCCTTGCCTGGTAGGTGTCAATATTGAGCTTAAGCGGTTCTGCCTGCATAACATATCCGCCGTTCGTACTCTTGATATTCACCTTTGGCTGAGTATACTCCTCGGAGTGCTCAAACTTCGCGTTTGTCACCTTGATCTCGATTTTAATCGGGATCGTCGTTATCTGAAGCAAATTCGGAATCAATTAAAACACCTCCTGTGTAATAATATTATCTATACTTAGCTTATGTAGTTGAAAATGCTGTTCGGTACTACCGAGCTGGACATTTGCAGACAAGCGTTGTACATTGCCTCATAGGTTTTCCAGAGCGTGATCTCGCTCTTTGCGTCAACCGCTTCGAGATCGTTCTGGCGCTCGGACAGATTCTCCATTCTTGTGGTGATTCTGTCGAGGTTGAAGCTGATAAACTCTTCGTTACAGCCGAGATCCGCGATCTCGACAAGAAGATTTTCGTTAGCCTTGACGATTCTGTCGATACAACCGTTCGCGTATTCAATATCGCCGTTTCTCAGCGCCCTCGCCGCGTCGAGGGTAAGCTGGATATAATTGTTTGAGTAAATGCGTTCTCTCTCGACAACGCCCTTTGCGGCGGGAACATTCTGCTGCGCTACCGCAACGCCCTTGCCGTTGTTTCCGGTAAAGGTCAGGTTGTCTCCGTCCAGAGCTGCGGTAACGCTGCCCGCTCCGAACTGATTATCGAGAGCCGCCTGAAGATTAGCCAGGGTCTCGTTGTTATCCGCACCCGCCTTGAAAGTTATATCTCTGGTGGAGTTCCCGTAAACTACCTTGATACCGTACTCCTTGCCCTCTGTCATATTCGTCGTATCGATCGTGTAGTCTACCTTGTGGGTCGACGGTACGCCCGCTCCGGTACCGGTATCGGTGCAGATGATACCCGTTATGGGATCGCCGTTTGTTTTGGTGATAACGCCGTTCGCGTCCATAGTATAACCGGTAACGTCCGCATTGAAGCGGTCGCGTATATTTTCGCCCGCAGCAAGCGTTATCTCATAGGGATCTTCTACGCCGGGAACTTTAAAGCTATAGGTACTACCCTCTCTGAAGCTGTTTATATTATACTTCATCGTGCTGGTGCTGTTGATCACGGGCTTTTCGGGAGCGTCCGACGCCAAAGGCTCGTCGTATGCTTCTACTTTAACCACAGCGCCCTCCGCGCTGATAATGCCCTTAGTAACGCCGCTCTGCGAAACGCTGACTTTAGGCTCGCCCGGGAACGCGCTGTCAAGCGCCGCCTGAATATTATTCAGCGTAGACGCGTAACGCGCTTCGGGATCGTCGTCCTCACCCGCCTTAAACACAATGTCTACGGGATCGTTGTCGCCGACAGTTACCTTTATCGTATATTGCTCGCCCTCGGTGAGGTTTTCCACGTTTACCTTGAACTTGTTGGTGTAGCCCGAATCGTTATCGACAGTCAGCTTATCCGCAACGTTGGTGCGGTTTATCTTTTCGGTCGATATCGCGCCGTCCCTCACCATAGTGAGTCTGTTTATTGTTTTCTTTGTTTCGTTGTTGACTACGCAGCAGATACCGTCCTCAACGGCGATAACTCCCTGCGCGTCCATAACGGGCTGCTTGATGATCCCGTCGTCAACTTCCTTTTTGAAGGATTCACCCAACGCGTAATTTATAACATTTATGGTGTCCTCGGTCGTAGCCTGCGCCTGGAACGCTATCGTCTTCTTGACATTGTCCGCGTACACGTCAACGCAGTATATTCTGTTGGGCTTCAGCGAGGACAGATCAACATCCGCGACGCCTCTTTCCGAGCCGCAGCCCGATACCTTAGCGCCGTTAAAGGAAATGCGGAGCGTGGACTGAGGATCGACCACCTGCGTTTCCTGGTTCATTTCCATTCCGATGCCAACGTCGGCGTATACGTCCTTGGAATACGGGAAGTTCTTGTAATTGTCCATAGCGTTTACCGGAACTCCGTGATACAGAACGGTAGACGGGAACCCCGACGAATCCTTGATTATCTCAAACGGAGACGGATCGTCGCTCTCGCCGCCGAAAATAGCGCGCTCTGCGGAATCGGTATTGAACAGCGCACATAACTCCCATGCGCTTGTTTCGAGCTGCTGAGCGTAAATGTTGTAATCCTGTATATCCTTGGTGGTGTTGCACGCCGCGATTACAGTTTCACGTATCTCCGCCATTTTGGAGGATACCTGCAAAAGCGTTGTTTCCGCCTCGGTGTAGAACTTATCCGCGGTCTTAAGATTTTCCTTATACTGATCGGAGAAGTACATGGACTTTCTCACGTTGAGCGCCTTTGCCGCCGAAAGCGGCGCTTCCGACGCTCTCGAAAAGCTTCTGCCCGAGGTGATCTTTCTTTCGCTCTGGGTCTTGAGGTTCAGCAGACGGTTAAGATCGCGGTTATAACCTCTGAGTATCGTAGGGTTTGTAATTCTCATACGTCATTTGCCTCCATATCTTACAGACCGACTCTGCCGGTTCCGTTAATAAGCTTGTCAAGCAGATCGTCAAGCGTTGTTACCATTCTCGATGACGCGTTGTACCATTTCTGGTAATTAAGCATATTGATGCCCTCTTCGTCCATCTGAACGCCCGAAATGTCGTCGCGTGCGTCCAGCAGCCCGTTGACCGTCATTATGGCTGTTTCGTTGCGGCTGGTCTCATAATCGATCGTCTGACCGAGTCTGTTGGAGATGAAAGAAATATATTCGTAGACGCTGCCCTCAAAATCATGGCAGTTGCCGAACTGCAGCGACTTGTTGTTGAACTGGGATATAAGATAAAGTACGTTGGTGTTCTGGAGGTTCTTGTTTTCGGAGGTATTATCCTTGTCGCTCTCGTCGCCCTCTCCGGTGAACACGTCGTCCTTTTTCTCGTCAAAGCCGTATCTGTAGATACCTCTCTGTTCGTCGTATATGCGCACCTGACCGATCATTGTCGGATCCTCCTGCCATGCGTCGGAAACGTGGATATTTCCCGCAGTTATCAGCGCGCCCTCAACGTCCGGAGCGAACATTATACGCGAAGCGTCGTTCTCGGCGCCGTTGGCCGTGTTGAATACATCGGCGATAGTGCGCGCGAACTCGTCAACAGCGGTCTTGAAGTATGCGATACCGTGAGAGCTGTTCTGACCGCCCGTCGCGTAAACGCCGTTTCCGTTGATCATATCAAGGTAGCCCTTGAGCGATCCGGAGGTAAGGTTAAGGTCTACGCCGTTCTCAAAGAAAACGACCGCTTTGCCCTCCATATCATAGTCCTTCATTATAAGACGGTTGGTCTTGAAATTCTCGCCGTCAAGCAGGTCGACATTCGCCATTTTAACGGAATAAGTGCCGTTGCTGTTCTGCCAGAATTCGATGTTTCCGTAAGTCGCAAGCTCGTCGATATAGAGGTTCATCTGGTCGTAAAGCTCGTTGGGACCGTACTCCTCGGGATAGTGTATCTTCTCCTTGGCAATCTTGTCGTTGAGCACGTTCATTTCCTCAACGATCTTGTTTATGTAATCCACGGTGTCGGTCAGCTCGCCGACGTATGTGCTCTCGATCTGCTTGAGCTCCGTATCGTAGGTGTTCAGCAAACGGCAAAGGTTGACGGCGGTGTTTGTAACTATCTTCGCAACGTCCGCGCTGTCGGGCTTCTCTACCGAATAATCCTGAAGCGCGTTGAAGAACTGCTGAACATGGTACTGTAAACCGTCCGACTCGAAATTGTCAAGCACGTCCTCAATATCGGTAAGTATCTGCGTCTTGGTGGTCGTTTCCGCCTCTACCGCAACGTTCTCGCGGTAGCGCTTGTCTATGAAGATGTCGCGCTGCTGGCTCACTCCGTAAGCGTTAACGCCCTGCCCCTGCATCGAAAGGTTGTTGGTCTTGGACGACCAGCGGAGCGAACGGTTTCCCGAAACGTACATCGAATAGAGATCTACGCGCTGCCTGGTGTAACCCGGCGTGTTTATATTCGAGATATTGTTTCCCGTAACATCAAGATTCTTCTGTGCGATCTGCAAGGTGCGCTTCTGAGTTTCAAATCCTAAAAAAGTAGGGCGCATAATTTTCCTCCTAAATGTTTATACTTGACGTATCACCTGCGCGGCGGACTGACCTCCCGCTACCTTTGACGCGTTTCTGTCATAGGTCTCGGGCTTTTCGAGAATACCCGCCCGAACCACAAATTCCTTTTGGTTGTCCAGCTTGCGCTTAACGACCTCGGTCGTCTGCGCGTTCAGCTCGGTAATGTTGTTTACCAGCTCAGTCAGCTGACTGTACAACATTGACATTTTCGGCCTGTAATCGTCGGGAGCCTCTTCAACAAGCTCCTTAAGCTTTTTATCGCCGATCCCCAGTCCATTGAACAGCTCCAGCCGCTTCTCTTCGAGCGAACGGCTCTTCATAAGAAAAGCCTGCTCGTCGTTGAGCGAATCGGTGAGCCACTCCAGATCGTCCTCGAGGATCTTGGTGTGCTTTTTCATCAGGAAAACCGTCAGCTCCCTGTAAAAATCAACGTCGATCTCAAGACATTTCACAACTGCGTTTGCGGTCATTCTATCCATAATCTCACCCCATGAAAATCAATGCCGCGATCTCGGCGCCTGTCAAGCCCTGTTCTGCCGTGTTCTGCGCTTCAACAAGCTCCCTTGGAGAAGCGTCGGCGTTGATCTCCTGCGTGATCGCGAGCTTCGCGGCAGCAAGTGTCTTTTCAAATCCGAACTCAACTCTGTCGGTATTATTTTTAGCGGAAACGGCGGCACTTGACTTTTTGGGCGTTTGTGCCTTTGTTGTTTTGTAGGTGGAAATAATTCCGTTGATTCCCTTTATCTCCATAGTGCCTGCCTCCTTTATCGGTAGTTTTTGTAAATGGGCGCAATTCACCCACATATATATTATCGGCAGGCAAAGCCGAAACTTTAGCGTTATATGATAATTTTCGTGTTAAGTATACTAAAAAATCGCCGCAGAAACGGCGATTTTTTGTTGATGTTGACAAACAGGGGTAAATGTGGTATAATGAACTTGCCGGACTTTCCTCTCCGAGCAAGTTCATGGGAGAGGGTGAATGAGGATGGAAATGTTAGCAGTGATATTGAGCTACATAATTGCTGATCTGATCTGCAAGTGGCTCGACAAAGAATAACCGGTTCGGCAAGCAAAGAAACGTCCCCCGACCTAGCCCGTCGGGGGACAATTTTAATGAGTATGGATATTCGTTAGCAGTGTTTTCTATATCCGTCTTTATTATAGCACAACATTATTAATTTGTCAAGTGTTTTTAAAAAATTGTCCCTCGACCTCACCCGTCGGGGGGCAATTTTTTTTTGCAAATGACATGGATTAAAGTTGATGGTAGTTTCTTTATCCGTTTACATTATACCACAGCAAAACGGATTTGTCAATACCATGCTCGGAAATTTTACGGTGCGGGTACTGCGGGCGGCGCTGTCGTTGAGAATAGCGTCGTTCCCTCAAATCCCATCATGCTGCCGTTTGCAGCGTCCCATGTGCCGAACGTTCCGCAGATGTCGCCTGTGGCAAGCTCAAAATCCTCACCGAAGAAGAGCGCCGACGTCTGATACTCGGAAAGCGTTCCCGTCATTGCGGGCAGCTCGCGCGGCATAAACGCAACACAGTCTACCTTGACCGTTCCCGGCTCGTCCTTTGAATGATCCGACGGATCCATTACAACCGGCTCGTAGCTCACCTGAATATAGTAAAATCCGTCGTGAAGCTCGGTTCGCGTTTCGATATCGTTGGCGAAGATCTTGCCGAAATCGGTGTCAACGCCCGTTGCTTTTTTGAAAAACTTCTCCTGAGCGCAAGCCATGTATGTATGGGTGATATCGCCGTTCAGCGCCACCGCCTCTATGTACAACTTGATCGAACCCGGCTTTTCGGTTGCCGCAGGCGCGGAAACGGTCGGGTCGTCAGCATTGCGCGGATAGTTTCCGCCCACGCTGCTGTAAAACCAGATGTACTGGCTCTTGGCAAGATCCGCGTCCGTTTTATAGGCGATGTTGAGCGGCGCTTCGTACATCGCGTATTTTGTAAAGACCGCCTGCGCCGAATTGTAGAAGTCGCGGGCAGCGGAGCGCGCGTCGTTGATGCGGTCGCGGCGGTTGTTGAGGTTGGGCAGGATGATCGCCGCGAGAACGCCGATTATCGCTATAACCACAACAAGCTCTATCATGGTAAAGCCCTTTTTTCTTTGCGCCTTTTGAAGTCGTTGTATCATAGAAGCCTCCTGTTGGTCAAAAATCTTGTTTCTGCGGGATCTTATCGCGTACAAACAAAACCTTTGATTAAAATAACACTAATTCCCCGGCGGGGTGAACCGCCGAGGAATATTGTGTTAGTTAGCAATCTGTGCCAAACAAACCCGGATAATCAATTAGGTCTTATCCATTGTCAGCTTGGGAGATGTACCGATGATAACGCCGCCAAGAGCAGAGCCGCCTACGCCGTCGGTCTTGCCGTCCCAAGCGTATCCGCCGCTAGCGAATGCCGAGTCGGTAAACTGACCAGTAAGAGTAGCAACAGCGGTATTGGTATCACTGTATGCGCAACCGATAACTTTTCTGTTCTTAATGCAAACGACAGCAGAAATAGTGTTGTTGAAGTTGAAGTCATCGTTCAGCTTGTTTGCAAGCTTAGTCTGAGCCTTAGTGCCACCAGCGTCGTCAGCCGCTTTAAATCCGGCTGTTATGGTATCAACAGTACCGCTCCACGCAGAATCGCCGCACTTGCCGGTAATGGTAATATACACAGCAGTCGTGCTTGCAGGAATGATACCTGCATTTGCTTCCAGATCAGACATCCATGTAACAACGGTGTCAGCAATAGATTTTGCGGTCTGGTCAGCAGATGTAACTCTGGACTTGGTAACCATGCCCATCATGGTGGGAACGAGGATCGCAGCGAGAACGCCGATGATAGCGATAACTACGATCAACTCAACGAGCGTAAAGCCCTTTTTGGCTCTGAGAGCCTGAAGTTTCTTTATCATAGTAAAGACCTCCTGTAAAAAAATTTTTTATGTATAACCCCGGCGGGGCTATATCCGAAAACATACTCCCGACCGCGTCGGGCAAGTCTCCGCAGCGGCGGCGCCGCACATCGAGAGACAAAAAAGTATGAAAAGGTCAATCATGATACACTTCTTTTCAGAAATGCACTATTTTATTTTCAAAAGAACTGTCAGCCAAGCATATCCGTTTTTGTAATCGTTTTCTCCGTTTCGGATATTTACCGTTCGACTGTAATCATATTATAACGCAGGTTGCCTAAAAAAGCAAGGGGTTTTTGAAAACTTTTTCGCAAAAAACACAAGTTTGTTAAAAGTTATTCAAATATTTAAAAGTTTTTGTGCAAATTCACGGACGAATTTAACTTTAGACCGTGAAATTTGTGCGCCGTTACATTATTCGCTCTCGGTCATCGGGATCTGCGGAGCAGTTCCTATAATAAAACCGCTCGCGGAAATGCCCGTTTCGTTGTTCCACGCAAAGGACTGCGGAGGCTTCCCGTCGGTTATTGTCGGGAATTCCGCATCGTCAAGCGCGTTGTTGGTGCTTGTCGTAAACGCCGCAAAGGTACATCGGCTGTTCTTAAGCGCAATAACTATCGAGCCGCTGCGGATATTGGAGAACTCGTCGCAAAGCGCCGCGCAGAGCAGAGCCTCGCCTTTTGTGATACTCCCCGTGTCCGAGTTTTCGGTATACGAGCCGCCCGTGCCCCATGTCACCGTGCCGCCCTTCCAAGCCGGAAAAGAGCCTGCCGCCGCGGCAGTAGATTCCCAGACAGCCGCAGAGCTGCCGCTGGATCTAATGCTGATCTTAAGCACCGTCGGAGCGCTGCTCATGCGGTCGCCGTTGCCGTCGGCATTAAGCATAAACAGGTCGACAAGCTTTTGTATATTCGATGCGGTGGAGTTCGCCGAGGAAACGCGCGCCTTTACTACAATACCCATCATCGTAGGCACAAGTATCGCGGCAAGCACGCCTATTATCGCGATAACGACAACAAGCTCCACCAGTGTAAAGCCCTTGCGCGCTTCCATTTTCTGCAGTTTCCCGATCATAATAATCACCCTTTACCGAAGCATGTTGTAATCCGTAAGCTTAAATTCCCATTTCCAGATAGCGCTTGTACTCGGTGATGTCCTGACAGCGGCTTCTCGCGACTGCGTCGTCCACCTTGCCCATGCGTACAAGGCGCGCCAGATCCTGGTCGAGCGTGAACATTCCGCTCTTCTTTCCCGTTGCGATAGCCGTGGGAACCTGGAATATCTTGCCCTCGCGGATCATCGCGCAGATAGCGTCGGTCGCGCAAAGGATCTCCAGCGCCGCACATCTGCCCTTGCCGTCCGAAGTCGGAACGAGCGTCTGCGAGATAATGCCGACTATCGAGTTCGCGAGCTGAGAGCGTATCTGACCCTGCGAGTGAGGAGGATAAACGTCGATGATACGGTCGATCGTTTCCGCCGCGCCCGTTGTATGCAGCGTCGAAAGAACCAAGTGACCTGTTTCAGCCGCCGTTACCGCCGCGTTGATAGTTTCAAAGTCACGCATTTCTCCTACGAGGATAACGTCGGGGTCTTCACGGAGAGCCGCGCGCAGCGAACCGGCAAACGAATCGACGTCCTGTCCGATCTCACGCTGATTTACCATTGACTGCTTGTGCGTGTGAACGTACTCGATAGGGTCCTCGACCGTGATTATGTGGCAGTTCTTCTGACGGTTGATGTGGTCGATCATTGCCGCGAGGGTCGTTGATTTACCGGAGCCGGTAGGTCCCGTAACGAGCACCAGTCCGCGCGGCGCGAGCGCGAATTCTCCGAGCGTCGCGGGGAGATTAAGGTCGGAGAGCGTGGGGATATCGTCGCGGAGCAGACGGATAGCCACGGCGTGATAGCCGCGCTGTCTGTACACGTTAACTCTGTGACGGAAGCCCGTTGCCGAAGTGTACGAAAAGTCGGTATCCAGACCCTTGGAGATCTGCGATTTGTGCTTTATCGAAGTGATCTGGTTGATTATGTTGACGATGATCGGCTCGGTGCAGTCGGGGTAGCCGGACAGCTTTCTGATCGAGCCGTGCAGACGGACAATAGGCGGCAGACCCGCGGTGAAGTGCAAGTCCGAGCAGCCGAGGTCGCGCGCCTCGTCCAGAATTCTGTTTATGTCCATTATATTGTTCGTGTGTTCCATTATTTTTCCCCTTTATACAGTATACGTTGCCTTAACAAGTTCGTCCATGGAAGTCTTGCCCGCGAGAACCATCTGCGTTACGTTATCGCGAAGCAGCAGGGTTCCGCTCTTGGTCGCCAGCGCGCCGATCTCCTCGGCTGTTCCGCCCGCGGAGATAAGCTCCTTGATCTTGGGCGTGGTAACGATGATCTCGTGGATCGCCGTTCTTCCCGTGTAGCCCGTACCGCGGCAGGCTCTGCATCCTCCCGGGTGGGGTCGGCAGATCTGAACCGGCGCGGTCTTGTTCATCAGCTTAAGCTCTTCCGGGTCGCTGAGCGTGAACGTTTCCTTACAGGAATTGCACAGCAGCTTTACAAGACGCTGGGCGATGATCCCGACCAGCGACGACGCAACCATGTAAGGAGCAACGCCCATATCTACCAGACGGACGATAGTGGATGCCGCGTCGTTCGTATGCAGCGTCGAGAGCACGAAGTGTCCCGTTATAGCAGCGCGTATCGCGATATCGGCGGTTTCGCCGTCACGGATCTCGCCGACCATTATAATGTCGGGGTCCTGACGGAGGATCGAACGCAGCGCCGCCGCGAAGGTCATGCCCGCTTTGGCGTTGATCTGGCACTGGTTTACTCCGTCGATCTTTTTCTCGACGGGATCCTCGACCGTTACTATGTTAACGTTAGGCTGAGAAAGCTCGCCGAGCGTCGCGTACAATGTTGTGGATTTTCCCGAACCCGTAGGTCCCGTAACCAGCATAACTCCGTTCGGGCAGCGGATTATCTGCTTGAACATGGCGTAGTTATAGTCGGTCATACCGAGGTCGGTGATCTTACGCGTCTTTTCGTCCGCCGTCGAAAGCAGACGGATAACGCACTTTTCGCCGTATACGCAGGGGATCGTCGACACACGCATATCGAGGTTTACGCCGTCGATACGCGTTCCGAAACGTCCGTCAAGCGGGATACGTCTTTCGGCGATGTTCATGCCGCCCAGTATCTTGATACGGGTTATAAGCGAGTTGTGGAAAGAGGGCGGGATCTTCATATCCTGCTCGACCAGCTCGCCGTCTATTCTGAAACGGATACGCGTTCTGTCCTTGAACGGCTCGATATGGATATCCGTTACCTGCATTCTGAACGCGGTTTCGATCATCATATTTACCAGCTTTACGATCGGGGCGTTGTCGATGCGTCCCTCCGACTCCGCCTGCGCGAGGTTCTGCGCAATATCGCCCTTGTCGCCCTCGCTCTCCAGCTCCGACATCGTGCTGTCGATCGCCTGCGTTGAGTAGAACTTCGCGATCGCGGCTTCTATCTGCGTCTTGGTCGATATCTGCGGAACGACTTCCATTCCCGTCGTTACCTTCAGATCCTCGAAAATGTAGAAGTTTACCGGGTCGTTCGTTGCGACCATAAGCCGGTTGTGGTTTATCGCATAGGCGAAAACCGTTTTCTCCTTGGCGATCGCTTCGGGTATCTTGGATACCGCCTCGGTGCTGACCTTTACCGCGGAAAGATCGACAAAAGGCACCTTGAGGTTTATGGAAAGTGCCTGTGCCAGCTGCGTTTCAGAAACCAGCCCCATCTCAAGCACGATCTCACCAAGCATCTTTCCGCTGCCCTGCTGCTTTGCCAGCGCCTCTTTAAGCTGATCCTGACTGATAAATCCGCTTTCGAGGAGGACATCGCCAATTCGTACGTTCTTAATCGGTCCCGCCATTATGTATTCTTCCTTTCGGGGTAAACTTTCCGAATCCTCGGAACTTTATAAAAAATATTGCATTGCCGATAAATTACTTGCAATAATTTCTATTTTGTGGTAAAATAGAGTTAATCTATTTTAAGGAGGGGTAATATGCCCGTTGTATTAAACATAGCGTACGCGGTGTTCGCGTTCATTTTCGGCTCCGTTATCGGCAGCTTTCTGAATGTCGTTATCCTGCGCACTCCGCTCAGGCAGTCAATAATTACCGAACCGTCACACTGCTTTTCCTGCGGTCACAGACTGGCATGGTACGATATGTTCCCCATATTCAGCTGGATCTTCCTGCGCGGAAAATGCCGCTACTGCAAAGCGAGGATATCGCCGAGATACATGATCATCGAGGCTATAACCGCTGTGAGCTACTGTCTGGCGTACCTGATCTTCGGCTTCAATTGGGAGCTTGCGTTCTCTGTCGTTCTGTTCGCCGTGCTTGTGGCGCTGAGCGGGATCGATATCGATCACTTTGAGATCCCGTATTGGTGCAGCATTGTGACTGCAATTCTGGGCATCGCGTCGTTTTTCGTATTCCCCGCGACTCCGTGGTACGAGAGACTTATCGCTCTCGGCGTTATCGCGGTGCTGTTCTTCATTCTTGTGCTCGTCGGCGGAATGGGCGGCGGCGATCTTCAGCTTATGATCGGTGCGTCGCTTCTGCTCGGCTACAGGGTGTTCATCGCGCTCTTTATCGGAATTCTTTCCGGAGCGGTATACGGCGTTATCAAGAAGGTTCACGACAAGAACGCCGAAAAAGAGGTTTCCGCCAAAATCAAAGATCTTGTGACGGACTGGTATCAAAATCAGCTTGACCGTGATGTGGGATATGTGCTTGACGGTCACGAAGATATTATTGTCGGAAGTATAAGCGAGGGCAATCCCGATATTGAATGGGAGTTCCTCGAAGAAAAAGCCTGGAAAGGCTTGCCCGATAAGGCGGCACTCAGTCAGACGCTGCGTGAGAATATCACGGACGAGCGTGAGGGCGGATTCAAGATCTTCATAAAAGAGGATCTGGTTGAAAAGGTGAAGTATTCCCGCCGAATGGTTTTCGGACCGTTTCTCGCGGTCGGGATTGCCGCTGCCTGGCTTGTGGGTAATTATCTGCTTGGCTGGTATATGAGCCTGCTTTAACATAATTTACAAACATCTCGGGGCGAGCGAATCGCCCCGATTTTGTTTGTCTTATTAACTCAGGTCGTCGACGAAGAAGATGTCGACGAGGTAGAAGACGTCGACGACGGCGCGGGAGAAGTGGTCGCCTTGAGCTTTCTTGTTACATAGTAAATGTAGGTTTCAAGGTGTTTATCCTCCTCGGACAGGCTGTCGTCGTCCGGATCGGGAGCCGCACGGAGTACCGTTTCGGTATCCGCAACATAGGTGCCGTCCGCGTTCAATATTCCCTTTTTGGAGAAGAGCTTGTAAAATCCGGTCGTCTGCTGACGCTTGATGTTGGTGAGATCGGCGTAGCCGGTTCCCTGAAACGCCATTTCCTGCATATCCGCGTCTCTGTGCACGCTGACCGTGGTCTTTATCGCCGGAACCTCCTGCATAGTCGGCGGATCCGTCGTCGGATTGCCGTCCTCGTCAACTACAACCGTTTCCATTATGTCAAAAGTAAACTCCGGATAGAGGTTCTCATAAAAACACGTTTCAAATACGTCATACGACTTTGAGGTCGACGGGGAAATGTCCACCGCGCCGGTCGTCTTGTCGACGATCTCGTTCGTGATCATATATTTGTACTGCTGCGACTTCGCGTCGTACTTCCAGCGGATCCCGATGCATTTCAGCTCGTATATGTCGTTGCCTGCCGCGTCCTTGTTGTCAGCGTTGTTGATGAACGCAAGCATTTCCTCCATCTGCTTGGACTTGGCGATTTTGTCGTCGGCTTTCATATCGTCGGGCTTGCCGTTTTCAAAAATCGCGACAAAAACGGAGTTTTTTATGCTTCTGTCAATGTACGCCTCGGCAGCCTCGCCGAGCATAAGCGCGTTGGCACTCTGCTCTCTGGACTTGACGCCCGAGATAATGGGCGTTACAACGCTGAATACGCCGAGTATCAATATTCCAAGCAGCACGCAGGAGATAACGACCTCGACCAGCGTAAAGCCGCTTTTACCGCGTTTTTTAAGTAGTCGGATAAGCTTCATTATTCTCCACCGCCTTCAACGGGAGTGTCCGGAGTGCTTTCGCCGCCCTCGGAGGGGTCGGGAGTAGGCGTGGGATCGGGCGTAGGTGTGACTGGCGTTTCGCCGCCCTCGCCGGGATCGGGCACGGGAGTATCCGGCGTTTCTTCATCGCCGGGAAGTCCGTCCTTAACGGGATAACCGTAAACGGGATGACCGGGTTTGTAAACGCTTATCGGCTTTTTGTCCTCTGTCCACTCGCTTCCGGTGAATTCGGAGTCTTGGGTTTCGTAGGGGAAACAGCCGTAAATATTTACATGATACATATCGTTGCCGTCTTCGTCTTTCTTTACGGATGTTCCGTCGGTATCATAAACGGGGCACTTTTCATAAACGCCGCTTGACGCGTTTTTTCCAAAAGAATTTACGTTAAGGTGCGGGTCTCTGTCAAAGTCAACGTAGAACTGAACCGTTCTGTCCTTTACAAAGCCCTTTGCCTTATCAGCGTCGCTTCTGTATATGCTCACTCTTACGCCGTGCTGAACCTGCTCGTAGATAATGCCGTCCTTGTCGTTCTTGGCAAGCGTACCGTCGTCGTAGAACAGCGCTCTTGTAGCGTTACCCGCTTTTTCAACGAAGTAATGATCCGTGTCGTGTACGTAGCTCGTACCTCTTCCGTCGCCGTAGCCCACCTCAACAACACTTACGGGCACATAACACTTCTTGTATTCTTTAACGGTATCGCCCTCCGTCTTTGAAATTGCGCTGTAATAGCTCGTCGTGTCATAAAAGTACATTCTGAACTGCGAGTACATCTTGTCGTCATATACCATTGGGTCGGAGTCGGACGAAACCGTGAATACATAGCGAACGTTTCCGTCGGCAGTAAGATCGTCCTTCTTTTCCACGCTCAGTATCTTTATGTTGTCAAGCTTCTTGATACCCGTCAGACGAGTGTCGAATCTTGACATCTGCGCGCCCGTCAGCGTATCGTCCTCGTCGCCTCCGGGAGGCACTTCCATACCCTCGCCGTCGTAGTTTACATCGGCGATAAAGTAGTTAAGTCCCTCGCCGACATTCTCCGCCGATTCGTTTGCGTTCTTGATCTGATATTCCATTGCAACATCAAGCGCAAATGACGCGTCTGTATTCTTGCCGAATTTCAAGGAAATATCTCCCGTTTTTTCGTCAAACGTTGTGTCCTTTTTATTGACGATAAGGGCTTCCTTCTGAGTTGCCGTGTCCTTGGCAAACTCGTTGTTTGCTCTGCGCTGACTAACGGAAAGCTGAAGGATCTGCATGATCATCGACATCATGATCGCAAAGATCGCGAACGCGACGATTATCTCCACCAGCGTAAAGCCGCTTCTTTTTGAGAATATTCGTTTCATCATAATTAAAGCGCCTCCTTTAGTTAGATCCAAAGGTGATCTTCCAGTTTTTGGGAACACCGTCGATAGGACTTTCAAGACTCTCCTTGCTCATAAGGTCTGTGGGCATTACCTCGGGATAGCAGCCCGTAAACGCGTAGCCGTCGTCCAGAACATAATCCGAAACGGTAAGACCGCCGAAGAATCTGTTGATCGCCGTACCGGAACCGCCCATCGCCTTAAACGTCATATACGGAGCGTAAACATATCCGTAGAAGCTGTTTTGCATGATCGCTCCGCCGCCTTCTTTGGCTGTCTGAGAGAAACGAATCTCCGAGCTTTCATTGGAGTTTACAAGGAAGATGTTTGTCGTCGGATATACGACCTCTTTAACGCCCTCCGAATTGGTAATGCTAATGCTGTCTTTCATTGACATGCCATTGTAGGTTTTACCGTTCAGGTACGCGTCGATCGTCGGCTTGTCAATACGGTTGTTGCACAATGCTTCAAAAGTGGAGATATCGGGATCAAGCTCCGATTCCTCTTTTCCCTCGTTCGATTCACAGTCGGGGTTTGTGCAGTATGTCAGAACTTTTCCGTGCGTCTCGCAGAAGATAAACGTTACCGGTTCTCCGCAGTAAATGCACTCTTTTTCTTTCTCCTTGCCCTCGGCGCCTATCTTGGTCTTTTTCTCGTAAGTACAGCTATCGCTCGTTCCGCAATCTCTGTGAATGAACTGCGCGGCATTTGCGGCGGGCTTCATTCCGTTAAACGCTGTCGCGTTGTTAAGGTTCGTACTGTCGTAAACCTTGCCGTAAGACTTGGTTTCCTCCTTACCGCCGAGCATTACAAACCAGCTGTAATGCATAAACTGCTGACTGCTTGCATCCTGATAAGTCGTTCCCTCGGGTATATCAATTACTACCGAACCGCGTCCCTTTACAAGAATCGTCTTGGATTTGTTTTGACCCAGATTAAAGCCCGTACTCTCGCCATGGTTGCCGGGGAACCACGCAAAGGTCTCGTTTTTGCCGTCGCCGTCTATATCAAGATACGGCTTTACTCTCAAGGTTATAACATTATTTGGATCGTCGCCGGTGTCAATAACTATTGTCAGCGGAACATCATTTCCGGGGTCGTTTCCCTCAAAGCCGGTGATAGTGCCCTTGCGGGTTACGATCTTATTGGTTATCGTTGCGTCGTTTGCAGATTCCGAACCGGGATATGCTATTGTAAACGTGGGCTTCATTGTAGAAGGGGAACTGTTATTTCCGTCAAGCTTTATCTTAAAATCGCCCGCAACGTCGGAATCCTTTATTTTCCACTTATAATAAGAATCCGAATCGGTTCTCTTTTCAAGCTCCTCTACGACCTCGTCGTAAGTCATACCGGGAGCGGAATCGTCCCATTTGCCGTCTATAATATCTTCTCTGCCTGTTCCGGTCATGTGTACTTCGCCGTTACAGTAAACGTCGCCATAGGTCGCCCAGTTTGCAATGGGGTCAACATAAATGTCGCCGTCAATAAACAATCTTACATTTTCACAGCCTGTACCGTTTATCGCCATATGCATATCACCGAGAACATAAACGTCATAAGTGCCGCTGCCATCTACCTGGTTAAATGGACCTGCGCCCGTCAAATTCAGATCGCGACCTACAAAAATATTGCTTCCGCCGCGCAACGCAATAGAGTTGCCGCCGTTCTTATTAAGATCGCCTCTTATTGCCCATGTAGTAGGTCTTTTAAGGAAATCATAATTGTAGTCGCCGGATCCGCTTCCGATCGGCAAAATGTACTCCTGCAATGTAAGCGAGCCGCCCGTAGCGAGATCGCCCGACATAAAGTTCGCCTTGCTTCCGTACATATTGGTGAACGTAAACTCGGTATCAAAGAACACGTCGGTCAGGAAGTAACCGCCGTCAAGGTATGCGTCGTTCGGAACATATCCGGTCGCCGCGAATACGCCGCCGTCGCTGCTCGGTATCGCCGGAGTGTCGCCCGCCTCAAGGTGGACATAAGTATGAACTATCTCGTTCTGACCGTTAACAACGGACGTTGTAGCGATATCGAACGTCCAGCACTCCTTGCCGCCCACCGATTCGTTGGGCAGACGGGTTATATCAACGGAGTATGCCCCGAGCTGGGCAAGTCTCTCCGCCTCGTCCTCGCTAAGCTCCGCGCCGGGAGTGAAGCTGCCGGTGAAGTCATTCAGACCGGTCGTGAGCGTTTCGCCCTCGTTCAGAGCGAACATTGCCGTAGACAGCCCGTCACGGAAAGAGCTGGTTGAATCGTTCAGACCCGCGAAGATCATCTCCGTTATAGATGAAGCGGACTGATACGACTGCTGCTGAAAAAACGTCGCATATTCGGTCGTCCGCGATGAGATAACCGAAAAGTACATCGCCACGCATGCGATCATAAGCGCCGTCATCGTACTGATAACCATAAACAGCGCGCTTCCGCGGTTGCTGGTATATCTTCTCAATGCGTGTGTCATAAATGTCCTCCTTTCAAATATTTCACAGTTTTCCTTTATGCAACAGTCGGTGCGAATAAAAATCCGCACCTATGCCGCTGAAATTACGCAGAAATGCCGTCCTGAGCATCGAGCTGCGGCGTGGGATCCTGCATACGCTCTATGCAGTAGAACGTCATGGTATCGGACCATGAGTAAATGTAATCGGTAACGCCAGCAATCTCCTGCTTATTGTTCTGGCTGCCGCCGGGCTCGTTGACCGTAGAACCCGAACCCTGCTGGGTCGTATCCTGAGTGGGAAGACCGGTTGCCGCGGTCAACGCCGCTCTGCCCGCTTCCTCCATTGTCTTATTGAGCTCCTCAATAAGCTTGTCGTATTTATCGGTGACTTCCCAGTAATCCAGCGTCAGACCGTTTACCTTTATCGCTTTTCTTACGGAGTTGCCGTTCTCGTCCTTGAAATAGGAATTAACCTCGTCCATAAACTTTACAAGCTCGTCGCGGTCGATCGCGGAAACAGTAAACTGCACCTGGCTAGCGCCGATCGTCTGCGAGTTGCCGAGCGCAGCCCGGAGCACATCGCGGCGCGCGTTTTTCGCGGCAGTCTGCTCGTCGATCTCAATACCCTGCGTAGCGTAGGTTTTCAGATCGTAGGAAACCTCCGCCGGAGTGAAGAACTGTGTGCCGAGGGTAGCCGTGCCGGGCTCTCCCACGGTCAGATCCTGAACAATTACCTTTGCGGTGCACTGGCTCAGAAATTCTCTGAACGCCGCGTCCGCCTCATAGGAAGTCATCTCGGGGAAGAACATATCCGCCATGTGCTCGCCGTTCTGGTAAGCTTCGATGATCTGATCCCTGAGCGGAGCTTTTCTCTGTTGCTGTTCAACAGCAGCGTTGTATTCCTGCTTCTTTGCTTCAAGAGATTTTCTCGAGGTGCTGATATCCTCTATTTTAGGCTTTACAAACAGCCATGCGCCAAGTCCGAGTATTATGATGATTATGATTATCAGCGCGCCTATGCGCTCTTGCTTACTCAGTTTCATTATTCAGTCACCTCCTGATTTTCTTCACCCTCGGACTCCGACGCGTTAAGGTCGAGCGTCGCGTTTTCTTCGTCGCTGCCCATCTGGAGCTGCATTGACATACTGAACGAGAAGATCGTATCATATGTTCTGCTGCCGTCCGCGGAAATGATCGCATATGTACCCCACTCGGTAACGTTTTCCTTTGTAAAGCCCGAATAGGTAACATTCACAAAATACGGATCGCCGTACTTATTGAGCACCTTATTTGTGAGGTAGTCCGCGTATCTTGACGGGATCGAGGAGGGATCGCCCTGGGAAAGTCCTTTGAATGTGACCGTAACATCGTAATTGGAAACGGAAACGTTCTCGATCTCAAGCTGCTCATTCGGCTGAAGAAGCTTATCATCGGCGTTGGTAAGCGGCTCGCTCACCTTGTCGAACACATACTTCTGAACCTTGGGCTGATAATCGAACAGCAAACCGGTCTTGTTGACGGTATCGTTATAGCTGTTGAAGCCCGCGAGCATCGCGTCTCTTTCGGCGACGATCCTGAGGTCGTTCTGCATACCCGGGTCGTTGATACTCGCGTCGAGCGAGCTGATCTCTTTTTTAATATTGTTGTTTATAAAGTCGCATGCCACGACTACGCCGCCGACTACCGCCACGGAAGCGACGATACCTCCCACAAGCGCCAGAAGGAACGAGTTCGCGCCCTTGGACTCCTTAGCGGAGGTAGCCTCCAGCAGGTTGATATGCTCGAGCTCTTTGTTGCGGCGATAAAGCGCGCCGACAGCGTTCGCGAACTTTACAAGATCCTGCTCCGTACCGGAGATGATCGAGCTTGGCATTTTGAACACGCTCGCCGGAACGTTGAACTGCGAGATCGCGTTTGTGATCTCCGAGAAGCTCTCGATATCGCCGTAGAACAAAATCTCCTGAAGCGGCTTTTCGCTCTTGCGGGATCTGATAAACTGAAGCATTCTGAACAGGTTATCGTAAACCGCGCGGCTTACATAGTCGGGAGCGTTTTCGTAATCGTTCGGGTCGATATTGAAGAATCGTGAGAACGCAAGCTGACCTTCCTCATATAGGTTCATATTGAGGAAGCTCTTGTCGATCTGGATAAGCAGGATCGGCATTCTCTCTACCAGCTTCGGGGTATTCAGAATAAGGCGCGTTACGGAGTTGTTGGAGATGTTTACGCCCTTGAGCTGCAGTCCGATGTGCGAAAACAATCTCACATACCCGTCAACCAGCCTCTGAGGACACGCCGCCGCGATGACCTTGAGCATCTTGTTCTTCTCCGCGTCCTCGGTTTCGCCCGCTATGGTAAAGGATATGTTGAAGTCGTTGGATACGTTCATATTCGACTGGATCATCGCCTCGATGATAGCCGGGTTCTTCATATTCTTCGGCTTCGCGACTACCATTTCCTTGTAGACAATCGAGCTTGAAGTAATGGAAACTATCGCCTCTTTCTCCTTGATATCCTTTGTTTTGATGATATCGTTAAGCTCTGCCGCTACCATGGGAACATCGGTCACATAACCGTTTGAAACCATGCCGAGTGACAGCTCGCGCATATCCGCGTCCTGCACCCTTATCTTGTTACCGCTGTGGACGCCTCTTACGAGCTTTATTTGTCTGTCGGTAATATCTATTGAAAGCATATCTTCACCTCATATTTAAATTATTCGCGCCGCGGCGTCCGCCCGGTTTTTCGCAAGCGTTTTCGCCGCCGCGCTTTTTTGTTTCCGAAGTCCTTTCGGAATTAAGTGATATTGGTCATGCTGCCGTAGAGCAACGGGAACATACCCGCGAGGAACAAGCCTATCGCGATACCCATGATGATGATCATCAAAGGCTCCATCAGTCCGACGAGCTTTGTGATAGCGGAGTCCGCCTCTTCCTCATAATAATCCGCCGCCTTGTTCAGGATCGTGTCCAGCGTACCGGATTCCTCTCCGACAAATATAATCGAGGTAAACATACCCTCAAATATTCCCGTTTTCTCTATCGCTTTCGACATGCTCTCACCGAGCTTGATATCGTTGACGACGTCCTCAAAGCGCTTTTGGACGTATGAGTTGTTTACTACCGAAACCGACTTTTCAATACAGTCGACCATCTGCAGACCCGCGCCGTAGAGGTTTGACATATTTCTCGCGAAGCTGCCCGTATAGATCGTAGCCATCAGCTTGCCGACCTTGGGGATTTTCAGCAGCATCTCGTCCATCTTCAGCCTTATCGACGGCGTCCGCATACATACGAAGATAACGACGATTATCGCGACTATTACAATAATGTATACATACCATTGATTTACCAGCGAATCGGAGAACGCCAGCAGCGCCTTTGTGAGCATGGAATATGTACTCGGATCTCCCAGTCCCGCAAAGCTCGGCAGGATCGCCGCAAACAGGAACACGATAACTACCAGCAGCAAAACAAGCAGAACCATCGGGTAAACCATTGCGGATTTCGCCTTGTTGGCGGTCTTGTTCGCGTTGGCGTAGTGGTCGGACAATCTGTTCAGCATCTGATCGAGAGTACCCGAAGCCTCGCCGGCAGCCACCATACTCACAAACATTCCCGGGAAAACGCCGGGCTTTGACGCCAGAACGTCGGAGAAGGATTTACCCTTTTGAACCTCCTCGTAGATATCCAGAAGCACCGCTTTCGCTTTCTTGTTCTCCTGCTGCTCCTGCAGAATGTGCAGCGCTCTTACGAGCGACAGACCCGCGGAAGTCATGGAAGCGAGCTGACGGCTGATGAAGGATACCTCCTTGGTTTTGAATTTGTACTTGACGTCAACAACGCCCCCGCCGAGTTCGCGGTAGCTTGTAAGGTAGATTTTTCGTTCTTTCAGTTTCGCCTGAAGATCCTTGCTGTCCTCCGCAAGCTCCTGTCCTCTGATGGTACGTCCGTTGATATCGGTGGCGACATAAGAGTATTTGTTCACCTGAAAACCTCCGTTCCCCAACATCTGTTGAAAAATATAGGCGGAATAGCTCCGAATTTTGGGCGCAACTTACCCATAGCCGCCTACTTGTAAATAAATTATACCATAAATCCAATCTTTTTTCAAGCGCTTGTAAACGATTTTTTTCAAATAATCATCCAAAAAGCCCCCTTTTTTATGTAGAATTTCAACCGACACTTATGTGCAATTTAGACAAATAACTTTCAACTTCGGTTGAAAACTATCAGGGCAATTTAGCGCAAACGGCTTTATGACCGCATTTATTCACAAATGTGATTTTATTTGCGTAAAAAAGCCTATTGATTTTATCGGAAAATTGTGGTATAATAGTTGATGTATAGGAACATTTCCGGCATCGCATAATTCAAAACGAAACGCGGAGTTCCGCCGCGGCAGGCAAGCCGTATTGACATAGCGTAACGGAGCTTTGCCTTTGAAATTAAGGAGAAAAGTATGATCGACAAAACTTTATTGAAGAACGATTTTGAGGACATTCTGCGCGAATCCCATGTCGAGGGGAAGAAGCGCACGCCCGCGCAGCTTCACGACGCGATCTCGCGGGCGATCATGAAGCAGGCCGTGCCGATGATGAGCTGCTCCGCGCCGAGCGGCAGAAGCGCATCGTACCTGTCAATGGAATTCCTTGTGGGACGGGCGGTGTACAACAACATCTTATGTCTGGGGCTTCACGACTATGCGGAGGAGCTGCTGAACAGCGCGGGCGGAAGCCTTAACGACCTTGAGGAGATCGAGGACGCGGCGCTCGGAAACGGCGGCTTGGGCAGACTCGCGGCGTGCTTTCTTGACAGCGCGGCGACTATGAAGCTCCCGCTGAACGGCTATGGCATCCGCTACAAGTACGGTCTGTTCAGGCAGACGATCGAGGACGGATTTCAGCGCGAATACGCGGACGACTGGACTAAATCCGGCGACCCGTGGAGCAGGCGCGTCGACGACGATACCGTAATAATTCACTATTCGACGGGCGACGTAAAGGCGGTGCCCTACGATATGCCGATATTCGGCTACAAGAACGACTTCGCGGGCACTCTGCGCCTGTGGCAGGCTGAACCGATAAACGCGTTCGACTTTGACGCGTTCAACCGTCAGGACTATTTCGCGGCGGCTAAGGGGCAAATAGAAGCGGAGAACATCTCCGGTACGCTCTACCCCAATGACGATGCGCGTCCGGGTAAAATTCTGCGTCTGAAGCAGGAGTATTTCTTCAGCGCTGCTTCTATGGCGGACTTAGTGAGAAAGCACCTCGCGGCGGGGCGCGATATCTACTCGTTCGCGGAGTACAATGCCGTTCAGCTCAACGACACTCACCCCGTTATTGCGATTCCCGAGCTTATCCGCATACTCGTTTCCGAGCGGAACGTTCCGTTCGCGAAGGCGCTCGAGATCGCCGAAAAGACCTTCAACTACACCAACCACACCATTATGGCGGAGGCTCTGGAGAAGTGGGACTGCGGCATTGTCGAGGAGCTGCTGCCCGAAGTTTACGCGATAATCCTGCGCATTAACGACGAGTTTATCTCGGATATGTACCGCCGCGGTATACCGCGCGGCAAGATCGAAACCATGCAGCCCGTTTCCGGCGGAGTCGTTCACATGGCGAAAATGGCGATCTACTGCTCGCAGCACGTCAACGGTGTTGCGAAAATTCACACGGAAATACTCAAAAAGGACGCTCTGCCCGAATGGTACGAGCTGTTCCCCGAACGCTTCCAGAACAAGACGAACGGCATTACGCCGCGCCGCTGGATAGCTCTCTGCAACCCGAAGCTCTCCGACCTTATAACCAAGCTGCTCGGCAGCGAGGACTGGATAACCGATCTGCCCGAGCTCCGCGAGCTGCGCAAGTACGCGGACGACAGGGAAGTCCTCGGCAAATTCAACGACATCAAGTATCTCAACAAGACCGCGCTTGCGAAGTATATCAAGGAGCATGAGGGCGTGGAGATCGACCCGAACTCGATGTTCGACATTCAGGCAAAGCGCCTGCACGAATATAAGCGCCAGCTTTTGAACGCGTTCAGCATATTGTATATTTATTATGGTATAAAGGACGGAAGTATCGCGAACTTCGCGCCGACTACGTTCATCTTCGGCGCAAAGGCGGCTCCGGGATACGTCCGCGCAAAGGCGATAATCAAGTATATCAACGAGATCGCGAAGCTTGTCAACAACGACGAGACGATAAACGGCGCAATCAAGGTGGTTTACGTTCAGAATTACAACGTATCCTACGCGGAGAAGCTGGTGGTCGCGGCGGATATCTCCGAGCAGATCTCCATGGCGGGCACGGAGGCTTCGGGCACGGGAAATATGAAGTTTATGCTCAACGGCACCATGACGCTCGGCACCTACGACGGCGCGA
>CAYWIP010000027.1:0-30323 GCA_964458395.1 uncultured Ruminococcus sp. | reverse complement strand
TTTTTATTATAATCCTTTTCCTCGGATTGTGTCAAGTTTTATTATACAACATCAATACATAACCATTGACAACTCGCGTTCTTCTGTGGTATAATGTGTATAGCGACCCAATTTGCTTCCTCCTTTGGTATTGGATTTGTTGTTACTTCCATTATACCACAATGTCAGCTCCATGGGTTGCTTTTTTATTTGGTGTTGACTTATATTGTAAATCTACACAGAAAAAGTCCAGCCCTCGCCGGACTTTTTCTACAGTCTGAATGGGTGTGTGTTCCCCGCCCATAAATTGTCAGAAAAATTTTTTAAAATTCTCTTGACAAGGTTGTTCACTTGTGCTATAATATATGTACAGATGAACAATTAGAGGTGGGAGTATGCCGGAAGAGAAAACCTATATTGCAATAGACCTGAAGTCGTTCTATGCCTCGGTGGAATGTGTGGAACGCGGTCTTGACCCGCTGACGACAAACCTCGTGGTAGCCGACGAGAGCCGCACCGAAAAAACGATCTGCCTTGCGGTAACCCCCTCGCTTAAAGCTCTCGGAACGGGCGGCAGACCTCGGCTGTTCGAGGTGGTTCAGCGCGTCGGCGAGGTCAACCGCGAGCGCAGACGCAAATCGCCGGGGCGTATGCTCGGAATTAAGTCCGCAAACTCCGAGGAACTGAAAAATCATCCGACCTATGCTGTCGACTATATCGTTGCGCCGCCGCAGATGGCGAAATATATGGAGATCAGCTCTCGCATTTACGGGATCTATCTGAAATACGTCGCGCCCGAGGATATTCACGTTTACTCGATAGACGAGGTGTTTATTGACGCAACCTCGTACCTGAAAGCGTATGGTCTTTCGCCGAGGGAGTTCGCCTCAATGATGATACTCGACGTGTTGAACGCTACCGGAATTACCGCTACGGCGGGTATAGGAACGAACCTGTACCTCTGCAAGATCGCCATGGATATTGTCGCGAAGCACATTCCCGCGGACAAAAACGGTGCGCGTATCGCAAAGCTGGACGAGATGTCCTATCGGCATATGCTGTGGGAACACCGTCCGCTGACGGATTTCTGGCGTATTGGCGGCGGCTATTCAAGAACGCTGGAAAAGAACGGAATGTTCACAATGGGCGACGTTGCGAGGTGTTCGCTAGAAAACGAGGAGCTTCTGTACGATTTATTCGGGATAAACGCCGAGCTGCTGATAGATCACGCGTGGGGCTGGGAGCCGTGTACTATCGCGGACATAAAAGCCTACCGCCCCGGAAGTCGCAGCCTGAGCACGGGGCAGGTTTTGCAGGATGCGTACAGCTTTGAAAAGGGGCTGCTTATCGTCCGCGAAATGGCGGATCTGCTGTCGCTCGATCTTGTGGAAAAGCGCCTTATAACCGATCAGATAGTTCTGACGGTCGGCTACGACGTTGAAAATCTGGCTGATCCCCAAAAACGGCTCGGATACGACGGCGAGATCAAATCAGACCACTACGGGCGCGCCCTCCCGAAATCGGCACACGGCTCGATAAATCTCGGAGGCTTTACCTCCTCAACCAAAAAGATAGTCGAAACGGTGACGGAGCTTTACGAAAGGATAGTGCGCAAAAGCTTCACCGTGCGGCGGATGTACATCGTGGCAAATCATGTTATCAGCGAGGAAAGCGCCGTTGACAGCGAACCGGAGCAGTTAGATCTGTTCACCGATTATGAACGGCTTGAAAATGAACGCAAAATGCTTTCGCGCGAAAAGGAATTGCAGAGGGCTGTGCTGCGGATAAAGCACAGATTCGGCAAGAACGCGATATTAAAGGGAATGAATTTCGAGGAGGGCGCGACGACGATCGCCCGCAACGGACAAGTAGGAGGTCATAGAGCATGAACGGATATTGTGATATTATCGGACTTCCTCACCACGTTTCGGCAACGCGTAAGCGTATGCCGCCGCACGACAGAGCGGCGCAGTTCTCGCCGTTCGCCGCACTTACGGGATACGAGGACGTTATCGATGAAACCGCGCGGCTTACCGACGAGCGCTTGGAATTATCTGACGAGCGGCAGTCGCGGATAAACGAGCGCCTGCTGTTCATACTCGAAAATATTCACGAAAAGCCCGAGGTGCGGATAACGTACTTCGTTCCGGACAAGCGCAAAAGCGGCGGCGCTTACGAGGTCGCCGCCGGACGCGTAAGGCGCGTTGACGAGTGCTTCGGCTCGGTTATCTTTACCGATCACAGAGCCGTTTCTATCACGGACATTTACGATATCGAGGGTGATTTTTTTCGGGATATCGGGGAATAAAACAAAATCGCCGCGCTCTCAGCAGCGCGGCGATATTTTATTGCTTGGGCTTAGCGGTAATAAAGCGCTTGGTGTGCGCGGGCTTTTGCGGCTCTTCGGGAGGAGCGGTATACTCGGGAGCCTCAAACCAGAACGTGCTCCCCTTCCCCTCGCTGCTGTCCGCGCCGAACGCGAAGCCGTGCTGCTCGAGAACGCTCTTTACAATGGACAAGCCGATACCGCTGCCCATTTTCGCGCGCTTGTGAGTTTTGTTGCGTTCGCTTACCTTGTAGTATCTGTCCCAGATATACGGCAGATTTTCCGCGGAAATACCCTCTCCGTGATCCTCCACCTCAAAACGTACAAGCCCGCCCTCCTTGCGCACAAGCCGCACGATAACGGTATTATCGTCGCCCGCGTAGGTCACGGCGTTGTTGATTAAGTTGTATACCACCTGCTCGAGCTTGGTGATGTCGGCAGTTATCACGATATCGGGTTCGGCTTGCAGATCGATGATTATGCCGTCGTTCTCTTTCATAATGTCGAAGCGCGATATAACGCCGGAGAGCCTGTCGGAGAAATTGAACGTTTCGGGGTGGATCTCGGTAACTCCCGCCTGGAGCTTGGACAGATCGAGAATATCCGTTACCAGCGACGACAGTCTGTCGGTCTCGTCGATAATTACCTTTAAGTGACGCTCGCGCTTTTCGGGATTGTCGCCCGAAAGATCGCGTATCATCTCGGCGTACGCCTTTATCATCGTCAGCGGCGTTCGCAGATCGTGAGAGATGTTCGCCATAAGCTCACGGCGCAGATCGTCCGACTTGGCTATCTCCTTTGAGGCAGAGGTCAGCGTGTCCGCAAGCTGCTTTATCTCCTCGTAATCGTGCTTTTCGATCTCCGCGTTGAACTTGCCCTGCGGCAGTTCCCTCGCGGATTTGTTTATGCGGATTATCGGGTCGGATATCTTAAATGAAAACAGCGCGGACATAAACATTGTCAGAATCATCATAATAATGCCGACAAAAAAGAACTGCCGCACGAAAATGCTTACCGTTGTTCCGATAGGCTGAACATAGTTGCAGATAACGATATACGCATCGGGTGCCTTCTTATCCTTGCCGATGTAGCTGCCCATCATAAGCACGGAGTTGTCCGCTTTTTCGTCCCGCAGCCGCATATACACCATACCGCTTTCGGAATCCGACACCTGTTTGCGGAAGTCGTCCTTTGCCAGAACAGCAAGCGACAGACCCGCGCTTCCCAGCCTGTCCGCGACATAGGAACGTCCGTTCTGCGGGAAGTACACCTCGATGTACATTTTCTTCTCGGCGGCGTGATTGTTGATAACGTCCGCTATATCGTCCTCCAGCCAATGGGCGCGTATCTCGACAAGTGCCTCCGTTATCTCGTAGGTTTTCATCCACTCGTAGAAGTTCGGGAACATCGCGATAAGAAAAATGTAGGTGAACGTCAGCATGGCGATAACGACTATCTCAAAAAGCGCCCAGACGCGTACTTTAATACTGCGAAAAAAATTCATTCCTTAAGCCTCGAATTTATAGCCCAATCCGCGCAAGGTAACTATATACTTGCGGTACGGTCCGAGATTGTTGCGGAGCATTTTGATATGCGTGTCGATCGTGCGGTCGTCGCCGAAGAAGTCATAGCCCCAGACCTCCTCGAGCAGCTTGTTTCTGGTCAGCGCTATATTCTTGTTGCGCACCAGATAGAACAGCAGGTCGTACTCCTTGGGCGTAAGGTTCGCCTTTTCGCCGTCTATGAACACGTCGCGGGAGGTAAAGTTTATCTCCAGCCCCTCGAACTTCTCCACCTCGGAGGAAATCGCAGCGGCGGCAGTGTTACGCTTTACGATAGCGTTAACGCGCGCCATTACCTCCTTGGGCGAAAACGGCTTTACAACATAATCGTCGATACCCAGTTCAAACCCGAACAGCTTGTCGTACTCCTCCCCTCTCGCGGAAAGCATAAGCATGGGCGTCTGCTTGACCTTACGGATCTCCTTGCACGCGGAGTAGCCGTCCAGCCGCGGCATCATCACATCCATGATGATTATATCGTAATCCTTATTCTTTGCCATTTCGATAGCCTGCATACCGTCGCACGCCTCGTCTACCTCGTGCCCCTCGAACTCGGCATACTCCTTGAGAACCTCGCGGATATTGTCCTCATCATCAACTACAAGAATTTTATACACGTCTATCCCTCCAATAAATTAACGGTCAAAAATATTTAAAAAACAGGCGTTCTCTTCATATCGGAAATACGAGAAGAACGCCTAACACCACAGTGAGGAAATTATGAACATTGCTTGTCGGTTCATTTCCGACAACCTTATTATAATATACAAATATGACAAAAACGTGAAAAGGCGCTGAATGTTATGTAATAACGCCGAAAAAGTTAACGATCTCCTGCATTTTTACCTCCAGCAGATCCGGGATACCAGTATCGTAACGCTCGGTTTCACCGCACTCGAGGGTGAACTCTCCGTCGCCGGAAACGCTGATCGTGGGGATCAGCACGCCTATATTCGCCCAATTCTCAGAGATGTTTTCGATATATTCCCCGTCCGCCTGTTCGGCAAAGTGCCTGATTATCTTCATTCCGAAGCCAAGACGGTAAAAGCCCGAGTTAAAGCTGTCGCCGATATTTTCGTTGTACAGCGCGGTTTCGTTTGACGCCTTTAGGAACACATATTCCCTGCCGTCCTTATTGACCGCAGTAAGCGAAACTACGGGAACGAAGTTTTTCGGCGAGTACACAAGCGCGTTGTGAATAAGATTCACCAGCGCGTTGAACGCGTATCTCCTGTCGGCGCTGATATAAACCTTGTCAAGGTCGTAAACAAAATCTATACATCTTCCACACTTTGACAGAATTGTATTGCACCGCTCAACAATACTCTTTACCATTGAAACTACGTTCACAGGCTGAAAGTCGGGAGCCTTGCTGAGCATGAAGGTGTACTCAAAAGCATTGTTCACCGCCGAGCTTAAGCACGAAAGCACCTGAGAATATTCTCTCCATATATCGGTATAAACCTCGACGTTATTGTCGATCGCGTCTTTGAACATATTCGTCAGACCGCGCAGCCGGGAAACTCCCTGCATTGCCGAAAACAGAAACTTCTCGCCCTTGCCGAAGAAATCCGTCCGCTCCGCCATTGTCTGCAAATCATCCGAATCAAACAGCTCGCACTTGATCAGGTCCTCTTCGATCTGTTCAAATCTTCCACAGTAGGATACGCCGTTCAGCATTATCATAATATTCACCGCGCCCATAACGGGGATTCCGATATCCTTCTGCATATAAGGCTTCAGTGAATCTCCCTCGGACAATACCGACGGTCTGTTGCAATAAACGCATTCCAGCTTGCCATTCAGCAAAACCACAAAGGTTGAATAGTGTTTGTAATGCTCCTTGATCTGCTCTCTGCATGGGCTGTCCAAAAATACCTCTCCTTTAATTACCGTTTATCAACTCCTCCATATCGTCAAGTAGCGACTCAAAGAGCTTCAGCGCGTCCTCGACAGCTTTTTTGGAGGTCATATCCACTCCCGCGCCCTTAAGCAGCGAGATAGGGTCTGTCGAGCAGCCTCCGCTCAAAAAGCCGATGTAATCCTTGACCGCGCTCTCACCCTCATTAAGGATACGCTGCGACAGCGCGATAGCCGCTGAAAATCCCGTCGCGTACTGATAAACATAATAATTGTAGTAAAAATGGGGAATTCTCGCCCACTCCATATCCAGCTCGCTGTCGACGAGCAGATCCTCTCCGTAATAATCGACATTAAGATTGTGATACATCCCGCAAAGGCTCTCGGCGGTAAGGCTCTCGCCGTTCTCGACCTTTTCGTTTATCATAAGCTCAAACTCCGCGAACATGGTCTGCCTGTAAAGCGTCGTCCTGAACTGTTCAAGGAAATAATTTACAAGGAACGCCCTGCGCTTCTTATCGGTCGTCTTCCTGAGCAGATACTGCATTAACAGGCTCTCGTTGCAGGTAGAAGCGACCTCCGCGACGAAAATAACATAGTCTGCATATGCGGTCGGCTGATGCTTGTTGGACAGGTAGGAATGTATCGCGTGACCCATTTCATGCGCCAGCGTGAATTCCCAGTTCAGCGTATTTTTGTAGTTCAGCAGAACGAACGGATGAACCTTTGCGCCCGCCGAGTACGCTCCGCTGCGCTTGCCCTCGTTCTCGCAGACGTCTATCCAATGCTCCTCTATGCCCTCTCTGAATATCGCGCGGTAATCCTCGCCCATTGGCGCAAGAGATTCGTAAACCTCTTTTTTCGCCTGCTCAAACGGAACGTTGTCCTCTACCCCGCTGACGATCGGCGTATACAGGTCGTAAGCGTGAAGCTCGTCAACGCCGAGCGCCTTTTTGCGCAGCTTGACATAACGGTGCATAAGTCCCATATTCTCATGAACCGCCTCGATAAGACGGTGGTAAACCGCGGTATCGACCTCCGTGCCATCAAGCGCGGCTTCAAGCGTGCTGCCGTACTTTCTCGCTCTGGCGCGGAAAACGAGCGTCTTTACTTGCGCGGAAAGCATAGCAGCGGACGTGTTCTTAAAGCTGCCATAGGTGTGGTACATCGACTCGAACGCCGACTTTCGCAGCGTTCTGTCCGGGCTTTGCATAAGCGGGACATAACTCTCGTGAGTGATCTGATGAGCGTTTCCGTCGCTGTCTGTCGCGTCGGGGAATTTCAGATCCGCGTCGTTGAACATCGAGAATATCGTGTCGGGAGTGCCCATCATCTCGCCCGTGAGCGCCATTATCTTCTCCTCGGCTTCGGAGAGGATATGCTCGCGCTGTCTGCGGATACGCTCCAGCGAACGGCGGTAAAGCTCCAGACCGGGACAAGCCTTGAAAAAGCTCTCCATTTTGTCATCGGGTATCGAAAGTATCTCCGGAGTAACGAATGCCGCCGCACCCGCGATCTGTACGTACAACATCTCCAGGCGGTTTGTCATATCCTGATACTTCGCGACGCGCGTGTCCTCATCGCTCTTGCGCTGAGCGTAATTTATCAGGCTGTCGAAAACAAGCGTCAGCTCGTCGTCCAGCTTGAAATATTCAAGCAGCTTATCCGCGGAGGTACTCAGTTCTCCCTTGTAAGACCCGATCCTTTCCGCAAATCCCGCCGCCTTTTTGAAATCCTGTTCCCACGCTTCGTCTGTGGCGTAGATATCCTCTATCGACCATTTTTTCTCGGCGGAAACATCCGCGCGCTGAGGTATTCTTTCAGACATAAATTATCTCCATTTCCTTATTATCTCATTCTTCTCATAATTTTCGGCTTGATTATCTTCTCGTAAAACGGCGCGTACATTCCGAGGAATATATCGTACATAACAAACGCGAACGCTCCCATACAGTAAATTATAAGAGAGCCGTACTGTCCGAACTCGTTGGTCTCGTCCATAAGATATGTCATTCCGAAAAGGTAGATGAGTATCATATACGCGCTCACCGCCGTGACGGAAAACAGCGCCATTTTCGCCGCCCAGCGCAGAACCTTAAGCCGTATCTTCTGAATATACTCCCGTACTATCGGGTAATATCCGAGCAGGAAGATATACATCAGCGCGACCTCGTAATTCGGCGTGATAAGAAGACACAGCAGTCCGACCGCGATATAGCTCACCAGACCGTACTTCACGCCGAGCCTTTCGCGTATCACCCATATCAGTATGCCCGCGATCGCCGGAGTGATGTACTCGAATGACGGTATCATTCCCAGAATGAACATCAGCGCCAGAGCCAGACCGCTCATAATGCCGCACAACGAGACCGTGTAGCCAATATGCCGATTTTGCTTGTCCGACATATTATTTCCTTTCCTGTCCGTAAAATTCCATGCTCTTAGCCTTACGCTCCGTGCCGACTTTCAGCAGCTCACGAAGCTCGTTGATATCATCGCTGACCATAGCGTCGCGGTACTCGGAAAGCGCTTTGATAATATTGTTTATCTCGAACAGCAGAGCCTCCTTGTTGCACATAAACAGGCTCGACCACATTTCCTCGTTGAGGTACGCTACGCGCGTAAGGTCGAGGAAGCTGCCCGCCGAGAAGCCGTCTGCGCGGAAAAGCGAGGGGCTTTTTACATATGCGCTCGACACGACGTGAGCAAGCTGCGAGGTATAGGCGATATTGCTGTCGTGCTGCTCGGGAGTGGCAATAACGACCTGTCCGAAGCTCATACAAGCGCCCAGAGTTGATACAAGGTCGATTGCGATCTGCGGTGTGTTATCGGAGGGCGTGATTATAAAGCTGGCATTCTTGAACAAATCCGCTGTCGCGTAGTCGAAGCCCGAATGTTCCGTACCGGCCATTGGGTGTGTTCCAATAAAGATAACGCCCTTTTCGTCCAGAATCGGCGTGCAGTTCCGCACTATATAGCCCTTGACGCCGCATATGTCCATTACGATAGAGCCTTTGCGGAATCTGTCGGCATTCTTTTTGATAAAGTCAACTATAGCCACGGGATAAAGCGCCACTATCGTGAGGTTAGCCTCGCCGAGCCTGTCCTCGGTTATCTCCTCGTCTATCGCGCCCTGCTCAAGAGCCTTGCGCACCGTTTCGGGGTCTGTGTCGATACCCATAATATGATGAAAAGTGTTCGCCTTAAGAGCCTTGCAGATCGAACCGCCTATAAGTCCTAATCCTATTACCGCTATATTCATTTTGTATTCCTTTCAACCAAATAAATTTCCATTATTATTATAACACACTTGGAAATAATTTGCAAGGAATTTATTGGAAATTTTTAATAATTCCCATATATTTTGGTTGTTTTAGGGTCGTATAGGTTATACTTATCAACTTTATAAATAAAATACGATCGTTCAACGCCGCCGCAAAGTTTTTTACGAAGGCTCAAAAGAGGAGTGACATCATTCCGAAATTATAAACCGCACTCCTTAGAAAAAATAAGGAGCGCGGTTCATTTTTGATCGGTCGTATGAAGACAACAAATCAAACATAATCATAGAAAGCATCCGCATCTTCGTCTACAACAATAATAACGCGAACCCTTGCGGAATATGACGAAGTGTTCTTCAGCACGCCGTTGCAGTAGCGACGGGAATTGCTTGTCACTACGAAACGCATATTCGCTCCGCTTGCGCCGGTCTGCGTGGAGCGCCACGTCGTTTTACCGTCCGAGCCGATAGAATTCGACGTTTCTATTGACAAATTGAATTTGCAGCGCGAATCCGTTATGGTGTTGTTGTTTTGATCTTTGTTGGTAAAACCAAAATGAAAGCTGCTTGAAGGTTCATACTGGTATGAGATAAACGAACCGCCCGCGGGAATCGTATAGACACTGTTATCATAAACGGTTCTCGTCATAGGTATAACTTCGACAACAGTTCCGTTCGCGTCAGTTATCACGCCAAACAAATCATCGGCCGGCTGCGTCTCCGCAAAAGATACGACAGACATCGAAACGGCGCAGATGACGCAAGCCAAAATCAAAGATAAAAATTTCTTCACTTTAATTACCATACGATTAAACCTCCATCAACGATCTTTTCGTGAGTATAATTGTGGGCAGGCAGCTCGTCATCCTCGATATGCACCCAGCGGCTGACCGCATTGCCATTTTCATCAATATAACTTCCCAATCCGTAATTATAATAATCGTTTGTCAAAGGGAAATAATATCTACTCCCATCGCCGCAAAACCAAGACGCACAACTTCCACCGCACGGGGTTTTTGAGCCTATGATCAGCAGTTCATCTTCTTTGGGTGCATTTTCCTCGCTGTATACGGGAGACCGTTCAAAATTAAGCAGGTGATCTTTGCACAATAAGCCTAAACCATGGCAAACCGTATTGCCGCTGATCCCGACATATCCGACGCACTGCCCCGCCTTAACATTATCTCCCACGCTTACCGCAAGTCCGTGCTCTAAATCAAGATGACCGTAAAATGTATAAATCCCCCCGGGGTGCTTGACAACAACTACATTTCCTATAGATCCCCCGTATTCCGCATAAACGACCTCACCGTCGTCCATTGCATAAACCTCGGTCTTCGGCTCTGCGGGGGTAAAGGAGTAATTGCCAGTAGGGTCAATTTCAACATTTACATTCGCAAGCGGCGCGCTGTGCGGCTGCTTCAGCCACTCCTCCACAGAAACAGGTTTTTCCTCGACAGGCTCCGGCAAGGATTCAAGCGGCACGTTCTCATCCGGATTGCTTGTTAAAAAGTCATCGGGTTTGGAATTATCCGAAACGCTTGTTGTCTGACCGGAAACGTCACCATTATCCTGCGAAATTGCCGACGTAGCAAAAACCGTTGTCGTACCGGCGACAAGACAAATCGACGCGATTACGGTCAGCGCTGTGGCTTTCTGAAATTTCATAATCGTAACTATCCTTTCTTTGACAGCGTTCTTGCTGAAGTTGTTAAGCGGCGTAAGACCGCTCTTTACCTCTTCCAGCCGGATAAGCGTCATGGCATACGCCCGCTTTTCACATTCGCCCGACATTCTGACAACCGCTTCATCACAGGAAATTTCAATATCCCTATTGGCAATGACGAGCATTACCCACACCAAAGGATTGAACCAATGAATGCACGCCGCAGCTGTCAGCACAAGTTTAAAAACCGCGTCAAACCGCTGTATATGCACATATTCATGGGTCAAAACAAATTTCAGATCGTCCGTTTCGAGCTGCGCGTAATTCTTCGGCAGAAGTATGACGGGACGAAACACTCCGTAGGTCAGCGGTGAGGATATCCTATCCGAGCAGCGGACGGAAATCCGGCGAAAGATCTTATGCTCCGCAAGCCACTGTCTTATGTACTCGCTGTCAGCAGGCAGCGACTCTCTGAATTTCATACGGCATCCGACGTATGATACTGCGAAAAAAACAAAGCAAATCAATGCTCCCGCCAACCACACCGCCAGTCGGATATCAACCGACGGAGCTTCTGCCGGAGCGTTCAACGGGGCGGAGGGAACATCTGCCGCGCTTTCGGTAAGAAAATCGGTGAAAGGCGGCACGGTTATGTTTTCCGGCATTTCTTTTGGCGTCGATTGCCGCGTTAAAAAAGAATACGCGCTATATTCGCACGGCAGTGAAAAGGGGATCAACAGCCGTGCCAGAATAAGACACCATAGAAACGGAAAGATCCTTTTGGGGAGTTTGTAAAGCAAAAGCGCACGAATAATAACCGTGAACACAATCATCACAGCTCCCGAAACGCTCATTTGCACTAAACTCATTTTTCGTTCTCCCCGGACTCCCCGAGAATTTTTTTCAACTCCTCGATCTGTTTCGCTGTCAGATTTTTTCTTCCCAGAAGCGCCGCGAAAAGCTTATCGACAGAGCCGTCGTACAACTTGCCTATCAGCGCGTCCGTTTCGGCTGCCTGAGCCTCCTCTTTGGAGACCAACGCATGGCACATAAAGTTAGGTTCGGTGCGCCGAATCGCCTCTTTCGCTATGCACTTCTTGATAACAGTGTAGGTGGTGTTAATATTCCAGCCGATCTCCGAGTTTAAAATATTGGAAATCTGCTTTGCGGTCATATCACCCTCTTTCCACAAAACATCCATGACCCTCAGCTCCGAGTCAAAAAGCTTGATTGCCATAATACCGACTCCTTTCTATAACTATTGCAATAGTCATCAGTTATATTTTAACACAACATTTCCGATTTGTCAATAAGATTTAGGTAGTGCAAATGTGAAAATTTTGTGAAAAATTTTCACAAAAAGAGTATTGTCAGCATACGCAAAACAATACCCTTTAAATTATCATATTAGAACCGAATCAAGCCTTGCCAACCGAGCCGAACAGCTCCATTTTCTCCTTGACAGTAGCCTTGATAGCCTCCGCGCCGGGAGCAAGCAGCTTTCTCGGGTCGAAGCCCTTGCCCTGCTGATCCTTGCCTGCTTCGATATACTTGCGGGTAGCGTCCGCAAAGGAAAGCTGGCACTCGGTGTTTACGTTGATCTTAGCAACGCCGAGGGAGATCGCCTTCTTGATCATATCCGCGGGGATTCCCGTTCCGCCGTGAAGAACCAGCGGCATATCGCCGACTTCCTTCTTGACAGCCTCAAGCGTCTCAAACGAAAGACCGGGCCAGTTCTCGGGGTACTTGCCGTGAATATTTCCGATACCAGCAGCCAGCATTGTAACGCCGAGATCCGCGATCATCTTACACTCCTTGGGGTCTGCGCATTCGCCCATGCCGACAACGCCGTCCTCTTCGCCGCCGATAGAGCCTACCTCAGCCTCGATAGAGATTCCGAGTACGTCGCAAGCGTTAACGAGAGCCTTTGTTTTTGCGATGTTCTCATCAATCGGATAGTGAGAACCGTCGAACATAATCGACGAGAAGCCCGCGTTGATGCAAGCCTTAGCGCCCTCGAAAGAGCCGTGGTCGAGGTGGAGAGCAACGGGAACGGTGATCTTAAGCTCCTCGAGCATACCGTTTACCATACCCACAACAGTCTTGTAGCCGGTCATATACTTGCCTGCGCCCTCGGATACGCCGAGGATTACGGGCGACTTCAGCTCCTCCGCGGTGAGAAGAACCGACTTTGTCCATTCGAGGTTGTTGATGTTGAACTGACCTACCGCGTACTTGCCGTCGCGAGCCTTGTTCAGCATTTCTTTAGCGGAAACCAACATATTAAATTACTCCTTTATCATTTGTTTTGGGATTAACAATCCATATATATTGTATCATACTTTCCACAAAAATGCAATATATTTTGAAGATTTTTTCTCTTATCGCGGATTTTTCTCCAATACGGCGGTAAGCTCGCGCCAATCGTGAATATGCAGATATTCATAATTTACCTTGATACCGTCGTTTTGTACGCTGTGCGGATTTATATCACAGGGGGTCTCGCCCTCGTACAGCACCGGAAAAATTCCCGCGCCGTGAGCGCCCTCAACGTCGGCGGTAATGCTGTTGCCGCAGTACCATACTTTGTCCGCCGAAAGCTCCGCTTTATTCAGCGCGATATCAAACAGCACGCGGCTCGGCTTGCGGTACATATAGTCGCTCGACGTGATAACGAACTCGAATTTATTGTTCGGCAAAAGGCGGTCAAAGCGCTCCGACAGCGCGTCGCCCGACCATGCGAGATTGCTGATCACCGCGGTGCGTATGCCGATTTCGTTAAGGTGAGCGAGCATTTCGTCAGCGAAAGGCATTACGGCACCATTTGAAGCGGCTGTCCAGAACACAGTCTCGCGTTCAAGCGGAGTGAGGGAAAACTCAATACCCAAAAGCTCCGCAACGACTTTGTTTCCTATCCCGGCAGAAATATCGCAATTGTGGGTTTTGCGGATTTCCTCCATTATGCCGAAGACCTCAAAACACGCTGCCATATATTCCTCAACAGTAACGCCCTTCGGATTTTTGGCTATGTATTCGAAAAGCGCCCTGTTACCGCGCTCCGAGTTCCAATCCGGCTCATACAACAGTGTGTGTCCGTTATCGAAGATTATCATCTCGGGCTTGTTCATAGCTTACCTCACTCGCTCGGGATATGCTCCGTTTGGGTGGTGGTGTAGGAGAATATCCAATCGTCGGGTATCTCCTCGTAGGAGCTGTTCATCTCGTCGAAGCTGTTGAAATACGCCGTCAGCAGCGGAATGACTATGCACACCAGCGCCGTAGCGACTACCGCGAAAACCACCGCCGCGAGCTTCTGCGGCTTTGTCCACGAATGGCGCGGCGCGGCGGGATCGCGAACCTCAAACAGGCGCTTATCCCCCGACTTCACCGCCTGAATAACGCTAACTTTCAGCTCGTCGGGCGCGGCGAGTTTAAGGCAAAGCTCCTTGTAGGACTTTTCGAGCCTATCCGCCAGACCGCCAAGATCGCCGAGCTGTTCGTTCACATAATGAACCCCCGAATCGGTTATCGACGCGATCTTGTCGTTTTCGAGATCGTTCTCATAGCTTAAATGAATGATCGCGCGGACAATCTGCGGACACGGGAAAATATCCGCAAGGAGCGCCTCGTGCTTCGCGGACAAGCCTATGTCGGAAAGAGTCTGCGCGCTGTCGTTGGACGGTGCTTTGCGGCAGAGCCTGTATGTTCTTTTCGCGATGTCGTAAAGCTCCGCGGTTTCGGGGAGCGATTCGCAGTCCTGCGCAAGCTGCGTGAAGACCTGCTCCGCGCCCTCGAAGCTCTTGGTGACGATAAGTGCCAGCGCATACACCTCGTCGCCAAACCCGTCGATAAATTTCTCGATAGTCATTATGTGTTGTGGTCACTGACATGGAACTGCTTGAGATTGCCGATCTTTTTGCTGCGCTCGCGCATGATCTCGTCAACCTCCTCAACGGTAAGTCCGCGCTCCACCATAAGCACCGCCATATGATACAACACATCGTTTATCTCGTTTGCCAGTTCCTCGTTGTCGTGATTTTTTGCGGCAATGACCATTTCTGTACACTCCTCGCCGCACTTTTTGAGTATCTTGTCAAGACCCTTGTCGAACAAATAACAGGTGTAACTGCCCTCCTGAGGGTCGTCACGGCGGTTTACGATCACATCGTACATTTCCTTAAACGCTTCGCTCATAATAATTTCTCCTTTAAATAATTCTCAAAGAATCTCCGAAAGCCGATGTTCATGCTTGATTCAACGCTTTTGGGAAGATCATAATAGTATTCTCCGCTTTCGATATCAACGGAAAGCCTGTCGAGCGGAAAGCCCTCCGTATGCACACGCTTATGCGGCGTATCGGTCAGATAGAACGCCTTGCCCCAAAGACTCTCGTCCATACTCTGATACACCTTGTTTTCCGACATTACAAGACATAACGCGTTTTTGTAACGCGCGGTGAGCCTGCCGCCGTATTCCCGCGCGAGAGCGGAATAGTATGCTATCATCTCGTTATCGGATAAGTGCTTTCCCGCGACGTTCCGAACGTGAACTCCCGGCTGCAGCTCTTCGGGAACGTTTTCGAAGAACAGTCCGCTGTCAAGCGAAAAAACAGGCACTCCGTAATAACGGTAGTACGCCAATGCTTTTATGCGCGCGTTTTCGAGAGGACTTGAGCCGCTCTCGTCGACCACGGGAGGGCTTTTCTCCATATCGCGCAGACTTGACAGTTCAATATCCAGACCCTCTAAGCTCTCGCGCATGGTGTTCAGCTTTGAGGGGTTACCCGTGCCGAACAGCAAGGTTATTTTGCTCACCGATTCACTCCCTTTCACACTCCTATTTATTATAGCAAAAAACAGGGCGGTTTGTCAAGTACCGCCCGCTTAATTCATTACAGATACTTTCTGACAACGTATTTATCGTCAAGCTCCATGCAATGCTCGAAGCCCTCGCTCTTATACAGTTCGTCAAAGCCCATGAATTGCATATATTTAATTGACGCATCCTTTTGGGGATAGGCTTCGACGTAATCAAAGCCGTCCTCTTTCGCGTCCTCGCAGACCGCCCGTAAAAGCCTGCGGGCTATTCCCTGCCTGTGATACTCCTCCGCGATCATAAAGCAATAGACCGCCTTGACCTTTTTCTCGGGCGCGGATACCGCCTTTTGCAGATCGGGCAATGCGAAAATAAGCCCCGCGCAATTTGCGCAGTCGGATTTGGTGTTCGCGTTGCACCAGCCGATAATCTTACCGTCCTTTAACGCCACATAACCTTGCAGTATGCCGTTTTTCACATAGTCCAGCGCCATAGCGCGGCGCTGTGTGCGGTCAGGACGCTCCAAGGCGCGGTGGTCGGCGCTGCACCAGTTTACGCAATAGCAGGTGTTCTCGGGGTTATGGTCGTCATGCGGAGTGGTATCAAAAAAGTTCGCGTATGCCTCGGCGTCCTCGGGACGCAGTTTCCTTATCGTAATGTCCATTGTGACCTCCCGTTACTTTATCCTGTTGAAAAAGCAGGTGCGGTTTCCCGTATGACACGCCGCGCCCGTCTGCTCCACCTTGATGAGGAGCGTGTCGTCGTCGCAGTCGCCGTAGATCTCGATTACCTTTTGGACGTGACCCGAAGTCGCGCCCTTGTTCCACAGCTCCCGGCGCGAACGGCTCCAGAACCATGTGTAGCCTGTTTCAAGCGTCTTCGCCATGCTCTCCTCGTTCATATACGCGAGCATAAGCACCTCGCCGCTGTACACGTCCTGAACTATCGCGGGGATAAGCTCGCCTTTTTTAAAGTATTTTTTTAAATCTGTCATTTTTATCTCACTTTCGATCTTCATAAGTAATTTCGGGTGAACATCGGGATACGTCCACGCCATAAGCTCACGCGGCGGTTCGTCAAGCAGAAGCACGCGCTCTATCTCCGACTGCGGAAGCTCACCCAGCTCGGTGATCTCCGCGTAGAACAGCATACCGTAATTGTTGAGCTTATACGGGCAGATCTGCCGCATTGAGTACTTTACCGCGCCGGTTTCCTCGTAAAGCTCACGAGCGGCGGTCTGCGCGATGTTCTCTCCCGGCTCACGGTGACCGCCGGGCAGCTCGAACGTCTTGCGCTCACGGTGCTTTACAAAGACGTATTTGCCGTTGTATTTCGCGAGTATTACCGCGTACTTTAACTTGCTGTCGTCATAATCCGACGGAAACTCAACCGCCATAATACCCTCCTTTAATCCCACCAGAAATACCACACGGACGACTCCATAAGCCCGCCCGCAAGCCTGCCGATCGTACCCACTCCTTGGTCAACGATATCCGAGCAGAAAGCGAACTGCTCCAGAGCGACCCCGAGAGCCGCGTTTTTCTCTCTTATCGGACGCGCGGAAAATTCGAGTATGTCGCGCGTCATTACCGCGGGAATAACACCGTAGCGCTCGTACCAGTACTTCGCTATCCACAAAATTTCCTCCGGCATGGGGCACTCGTTCCAGCCGCCGAACGGCAGCCACGCAAAGACCTCCCACGGCTCGGACGTCGGTATCAGCGCGAGAATACACTCCTCGCTCCGCCGCGGAGTGCCGAAGTCCATAAACCCCGTGAAGCACTTTGATGCGTCGCCGGGTTTGCACTCAAACTCGCCGACGGTCGCGTCCCAATACTCGCCCAGATCCTCTTTCCAACATTTCAGCCGCTCGGCGAACCATTTCTGCGCGTCAAGCTGCGGCGAATTGAGCAGCTTCTTGCGGTTAGCTTTAAGCTCATCCGGAGTTTTTGCGACCTCCTCCACGACCTCGAGCAGAGTGTCGTCGACGGCGATAATAAGCGGCGTATAGCCGCCCTGTTCGCGCTTAGCGAACGCGTCGTCGTAAGCATTCACGATCTTTACGGGGTCGCTGCCTTTCGGGAAATGCTTGCACGGGCAGCCCAGCATATCCATAAGCTGCTGCGCGAATTTGCTTATACCGCCCGCGCTTTCGGGCTTTTTCTTCTTGTTGAAAAACATAATTTACTCCGTTCTTTGTCGTTAATCCCACCAAAAATGCCATACCGTGGACTTTGTAAGCTCGTCCGCGAGCCTGCCTATCGTGTCCGTGTTTTGCAGAACGTTATCCGGGCAGAACGCGAAATGCTCCCGCGCCAACTCAAACGCGGCTTCTTTCGGTACTGGCGGCGCGGTGAATTCAAGCTCGCTGCCCGACATCACGGCGGGCACAGCTCTGTACTTTTCGTACCAGTATCCGGCTATCCACATAATTTCCTCATTGCGCGGACAGTCGTTCCAGCCGCCGAACGGAAACCACGCTAACACCTCCCACGGATTCGCTGTCGGTATCCTTGCCAGAACTATGTCCCATGTCTTTTGTATGCCGTAGTCGATAATCGCCGAAAAGTCCGTCCGTATCCTGCCGCCCGACATCTCGCCGATAATATTATCCGTGTCGTAACAATAACCGTTATCGTGTTCTTTGATAGTATCCTCAAACCACTTGACCGGATCTATCCCCGGCGCGGCAAAAACCTTTTTTCGGAAGTCCGCCGAGCATTCATCGCCGTCAAAAAACATATGACTTTCAATAACGATAAGCAGAGGTGTTCCCTCGGATAACGCGGAACGGTAGGCGTTCACTACAGTATCAATCTCCGTTCCTCTCGGAAAATACTCGCAAGGACAACCCAGATAACGCATTACACTTTGGGCGTGTTCGGGAAACATAGGCGGCCTCCTATTTCAAGCGCTCCATAACCTCGCAGTCTTTCGGCTGGCTTACCCATATCGTCTCGAGCCTGCCGTCTCCTATTGCCGCGATACAGTTTTCACAGAAGCGGACATATTCGGCATTGTCACAATCCCGTGCTCCTATGCAGAGCCAGCCGTTAGACTTATCGTAATATAACGAAGTTTACTGTGTCCATCTCGGCTTCAAGCATCTGCTCGATCGTCCCGGCAAACAGTTTTTTAGCTTTGCCCGAATATCTCTCGTCGTATGGCGTTCTGCCATCAGCAGCCCCGCCAATTCCATTTCTCTTTCGTCTAATCCGTGTGTTCTTTTCATCTTATAATACTTCACTTTCTTGTGGATTTTTTTGCCATTTACACGGTTCGTTATTCAGACTCCTTTGAATCGGTGCTTATTCGGTTTTATCCTTATCGTCTTTGCCGTCTTTTCCTTCACCGTACAGAACTTCATAGTTTCGGCGGTAAATGCAGTCTATGATATATCCCCTCATGGACATTCCGACCTTTTCAGCGGCAGCTTGTATTTCGGGCTTATCATCTTTTTTCAGCCGCACGGAGAAATAATTTTCACGTAGATTTTTTTTGGTGTATTCGTTCTGTGCGGGCGTATATTTTCCCCTGATCGTTTTCGGCGTTTTCTTCTTTTCCTCGTCCATTTCGTTCACTTCCTTCTCTTTAATATTATACATTACTTTGCATATTAAGCGCAATATGTATATTTGCTGAAAATTAAGTTTCAATTTTGTGCATTATGTTAATCTACATATTACTCGCAATATTTTGTAATGTGAATGTAAGATAAAATCGCCAATGGCGAATGAAAGGAAAGGAAGCAGTTATTATGATAATTAAAAAAAACAATTTATTAAAGAAGCAGCCGCGCTCGCAGCACAACAGGAAACAAGTCTTATAGCGGAAGAATGTATCGCGGAATACACGGCGCAGATTTTAGAGGGATACCGCGATCAACTGCCCAAAGAATAGCAGTCTGCGCAATTTGCACAGACTGCTTTTGGCTATTTCAAAGATTTTTTTGTTTTTGCGCTGTCTACTTGACAGGGGGGCAAGTGCCGATCTTGCCGATCTTTTTTTACGAGAACATCGGCGTAGAGAGGTAGCGCTCGCCCGTATCGGGAAGCAGAACCACTATATTCCTGTCCTTGTTTTCGGGGCGCTTGGCAAGCTCTATCGCCGCCCAAAGCGCCGCTCCCGAGCTTATCCCGACGAGAACGCCCTCGGTGCGCGCCATAAGCCGACCCGTCGCGAACGCATCGTCATTGTCGACGGGGATTATCTCGTCGTAAATTTTCGTGTCCAAGATCTCCGGAACGAAGCCCGCGCCTATTCCCTGTATCTTGTGCGCTCCCGAAGCTCCGCCAGAAAGCACCGCACTGGACTTCGGCTCTACGGCAACTATCCTGACGGCGGGATTTTTCGACTTGAGCAGCCTGCCCACACCCGTTACCGTGCCGCCCGTACCTACTCCCGCGACGAAAATATCCACCTTTCCGTCCGTGTCCTCCCATATCTCAACGCCCGTGGTCCGTTCGTGAGCGGCGGGATTCACGGGATTTACGAACTGTCCCGCGATAAAGCTTCCGGGCGTCTCCTTTGCAAGCTCCTCCGCCTTTGCTATCGCGCCTTTCATTCCCTTTGCGCCGTCCGTCAGGACTACCTCCGCGCCGTATGCCTTTATAAGGTTGCGGCGCTCTACACTCATGGTTTCGGGCATGGTGATGATTATACGATAACCCTTAGCCGCCGCTATCGCCGCAAGACCTATCCCCGTATTGCCGCTGGTAGGCTCAATGATAACGCTGCCCTCTTTCAGAACGCCGCGCCGCTCCGCGTCCTCGATCATAGCGCACGCTACCCTGTCCTTGGCGCTGCCGCCCGGATTGAACAGCTCCAGCTTCGCGAAGATCTTCGCCCGCAAGCCCTCGCTCTCCTCGATTCGGGTAAGCTCCATAAGCGGGGTCTTCCCTACCAATTCCGTTACGGATCTGTAAATTTTCATTGCAGTTGCCTCCATTTTCCTTTGTGAAATTATTATAGCATATTATTCCTACAATGTCAATAGGTTTTAAGGCGATTTAAAAAAAATTTCCCGCCAAGATAATTCTCCCAAATCATGTCAATAATAAAATATCACATAATTTTAACAAAGATATTACGAAATTGTAAGTTGACATTTTCGCTAAAATATGGTAAACTATAATTAAGTAAATTTTTTGGGAATGTGGCGGGAAAATCTTAACTCAAACTTAACCTTTTCTTTACCCGAACTTTACCGTTATATTTTATAATATAGTAAATTACAAGGAGAAAGCGTGAGTTTATGAAGGTAAATTGGAATAAGAAATACACGACAATAGCAATTTACGCGCTGGCAGTCATTGCGCTGGCGGTGCTGTTTGTGCGGTTCGTGTTCAAGTTTGACGAATTCGCCGCGGCGTTCTCGTGGGTGGGGAGCGTGGCAGCGCCGATAATCTGCGGGGTCGTTATCGCGTACATTTTCAATCCTTTGATGATGTACCTCGAAAACAAGGTGTTCCGCCGCATAAAAGAGGACGCTCCGCCCGAGCAGAATATCGTAATGCGCAAGCTGCACAACTCCGCGGTCGGCGACAGCGTTGTCGTAAAAACTCTCGAAAAGCACAGCGCGCCAATGGAAAAGAAAATGCGCACGCGCCGCAAAATAGCGCGTATACTGTCGCTGCTGACAACGTATCTCATAATTATCGCGATGATAGTCGGGATAGCCGTGGCGGTGTTCCCGAGCGTGGCGAAGAGCGTTATCGACCTCGCCGATCAGATGCCGGGGTATATCTCAAAGCTCGAGGTGTGGGTCAACAAGATGTTCGAGGACTACCCCGACGTCGCGAAATTCATCTCGACCGAGGTACACAACTTCGCCGATCTGGTCGACAAATTAGCCGAATCGATACAACCAATAGCCGGCGATCTTCTCGGAAACGTTTCGGGAGAGCTTTTCAAGATTCTCGGTTCGCTGTTCGTGGGACTGAAAAACTTCCTGATAGGCTTTATCATCGCGATCTATCTGTTGTACAGCAAGGAACGCCTGCTCGCGCAGTGCAAGAAGATAATCTTCGCGTTCTTTAAGGCGGAAAAGTGCGAGGTATTTTTCAACGGCTGTGCGCGCAGCAACGACATCTTCAAAAAATACATCATATCAAATCTCGTGGACGCAATGATAATCTTCATCTTTATGGTTATCGGAATGTTCGCGATGGGTATGCCGTATCAGATGCTTATCGCCGTGGTCTGCGCGGTGACTAATCTTATCCCGTTCTTCGGACCGTTCATCGGCGCTATCCCGTGCGGACTGCTTATTCTGCTCGTCGACCCGATAAAGGTCATCTGGTTCGGAATTTTCGTGCTGGTATTGCAGCAGATAGACGGCAATGTTATCAAACCGTTCCTGTTCGGCGAAACTATGGGTCTGCCCGCTATCTGGGTGCTTATTTCGATAATCGTCGGCGGCGGTCTGTTCGGTATTCCCGGAATGCTGCTCGGCGCGCCCGTATTCGCGGTATTCTATATGCTGTTCGCGGAGTTCATTACCGCAAAGCTTGTCAAGAAGAACCTCCCCGGCGATACCGAGATATACACCGGTTCCGTTGAAAGCTTCACCGAGGAATATATTCCAAAACCGCCCGAAACGCCCTCGCCCGAAGCCGCCGCCGCAGCGCCCAAGCCCAATTACGGCAAGCCGCCGCAAAAGCCAAGTCCCAAGCCGCAGAGCGGCGGAAGCCGGACTTACAAGAAAAAATAAAATTTTCCCCTTGTCCGTAACGTTCCGGACAAGGGGAATTTTTAGTTTCTGCGCCGCGTAAAAAGGCGGGAATCCGCTCCCCGCCTCTTTAATTTACTTTGCCTTAGCGTCCTCACGCTCCTCCTGCATTTCATGCTCCACGTCCTTTGCGTGTTCCGCCTGAATTGCGGGGTCGTAGGAGAGCATAGGCTCGACGTCCAGCTTTTTGATGCGCCTGTCAACGTAGTTCTTTGTGATCTTCACTACCATAGGCAGACAGGCAAGCACGCCGATAAGGTTCGGCACCATCATCAGACCGTTGAACGTATCGGAGATATCCCATGCGAGCGAGCTTGTCATAACCGCGCCCGAAATTATCATCAGCACGAAGAATATCTTGTAGCCCTTTGCGGCTTTCAGACCGAACAGATACTCGAACGACTTCGAGCCGTAGTGCGACCAGCCTACCACCGTCGTGAACGCGAACAGCAGTATCGCCACCGAAACGAACACGCTTCCCGCAGGACCGAAAACGTTGCCGAAGCTGTCCGCCACCAGCGTCGCGTCGTTAGTTCCCTTGGCTACAGCGCCCGTTGCAAGGTCGATCTTTCCCGAGGAGAGAACGACTACCGCGGTCATCGTGCAGACCACCATCGTATCCGCGAACACCTCGAAAATGCCCCACATACCCTGCCTAACAGGCTCGCGGACGTTCGACGCGGAATGCACCATTACAGACGAGCCGAGACCCGCCTCGTTGGAGAATACGCCGCGCTTGCAGCCCTGCGTAATGACCGTCTTTACGCCGACCCCCACGAAGCCGCCCGCAACAGCCTCAACACCAAACGCGAATTTGAAGATCGCGCCGAATATATCGCCTATCCGGGAAATGTTGGCAAAGAACACGATAATGCAGCCGAGAATGTACGCGCAAGCCATAAACGGAACGACCTTCTCCGCGAACGAAGCGATACGCTTCAGACCGCCGAGGATTATCAATCCGCCGAGGATCATCAGCAGTACGCCGATAATAACGTGCGTCCATTTAACGTCGCCGAACGCGTTGCCGAGGTCTACGTTCTTGAGGATCGCGCTGTCGAGGTTGATGACGATCTTGTTGATCTGACCCATATTGCCGATACCGAAGCTCGCCAATATCGCGAATACCGCGAACAGTCCCGCGAAAAAGCGTCCTATGTACTTGCAGCCCTTATAGCCGCCCAGACCGTCGCGCAGATAGTACATCGCGCCGCCGCTCCACTCGCCCTCGGCGTTCTTGCGTCTGTAATAAATTCCCAGAATGTTCTCGGAGAAATTGGTCATCATGCCGAAAAACGCGGCTATCCACATCCAGAACACTGCGCCCGGACCACCGACGCATATCGCCGAAGCCACGCCCGCGATATTGCCTGTTCCGATAGTCGCCGCGAGCGCCGTGCAAAGCGCCTGAAACTGCGACACCGAGCCTTCCTCTTTGTTGTGGCGGGCCTTGCTCTTCCGGCTGAACATTCCGCCGATCGTTTTCATCCACCATTCCTTTATGTGGGTTATCTGGAAAAACTTGGTTGCACACGTCAGCAGAATACCCGCGCCGATCAGCAGCACCAATCCCAGTTTCGTCCACACGAAGTCATATACCGCGCTGTTTATCGCGGTCAACTGTTTCATAAAATCCATTGTTTACACCTCAAAACTATTTTTTATGATATAGTCATAAATATTATATCATATTACCGCTCGGATTTCAAGTATTTTTTCACAATTTGAGCATAATTTCTTCACGGGGTTGACATATTTTCGAAAACGTTGTACAATATTAATAAGCATTATAAATATATGGGAGATCAAAAAATGAGATTTATTGTGAACAATGCACAAATGAAAGCCGCCGAAGCAGATTGCAGCGCGCGGCTGATAAGCTATTCGGAGATGATGTTCAACGCGGGTAAATCAGTCGCGGAGAGCATAGCGGCGCGGTTTGAGCCGTGCCTGACCGCCGTGATGTGCGGCGCGGGCAACAACGGCGGCGACGGCTTCGTTATCGCGCGGCTGTTGGAGGAGCGCGGGTTCAGGGTGCGCACGGTGCTCGTAAACGGTGAGCCGCGCACCGACTGCGCCCGTGAGCATTTCGGAAATCTAAACAAAGAACACGTCTATTCTCTGATTGAAGAAAAAGGACGCTGCACTGCGTTTGTGCAGAACGCGCAAATCGTCGTCGACTGCGTGTTCGGAACGGGATTTCACGGGGAACTTCCGGAGCATATCGCCGAACTGCTGACCGCCGCGAATAACCGCCCCGTGCGCGTCGCCGTCGACGTTCCGAGCGGCGTGAACTCGGACACGGGCGAGCACGACCCGCGCTGCTTCCGTGCAACGGAAACGCACGTCCTCGCGGCTATGAAAAAGGGCTTGCTGAACCCCAAGGCGCTTGAGCTGTGCGGCAGGATAATACCGCAGGATATCGGCATCGAGTGGAGCTGCTACAAGGAGTTCGAGGCGCTGTTCAACGGTGAAAGCGAGCTTGGACATCTCCCCTGGCGCACTCCCGGAGCGCATAAGGGAACGTTCGGGCGGCTGCTGAATATTGCGGGAAGTCTCTCGTGCAGCGGCGCGGCGGTAATGTCGACGCGCGCGGCGCTACGTTCGGGAACGGGCTTGTGTACCCTCGCCGCGCCTGTTTCAACCGTGAAAGCGCTCACGGGAACGCTCGTCGAAAATACGTTTCTGCCGCTACCCGAAACGGTTGACGGGTTCGTCGGTGAAAACGCGCAAAACGCGATCGCTCAGATCTTGCCGAAAATGACCGCCGTAGCGATAGGCTGCGGTCTTGGAAATAGTGAAAATACACGAAAATTGACCGAATATATTATAAGAAATGCACAATGCCCGATAATTATTGACGCGGACGGAATAAATTCAATTGCCGATAATATAAATGTATTAAAGGAGCGGACAGGCGATGAGGGCGGTTGGCGCAGTACCGTAATAACGCCGCACCCCCTCGAGTTCTCGCGGATAAGCGGGCTTTCCGTTGCGGAGATACAGCGCGACCGGATAGGCGCGGCAAGGCGGTTCGCCGCCGAATTCCACGTTACGGTGCTGCTTAAGGGTGCGTATACGGTCGTCAGCGACAGCGCGGGCGACGAGGTCTGCGTGAACACTACGGGCAATGCGGCTCTCGCGAAGGGCGGCAGCGGCGACGTCCTCACGGGAATTATCGCGGCTATGCTCGCGCAGGGACTTTCGCCCTATGAGGCTGCGGGCGCGGGCGCTTATTGTCACGGCTATGCGGCTGATCTGCTGTGCAAAACCATGCACCCCGCGACAATTCTCGCAAGCGATATTATTAACGTTCTGCCCGAGGTTTACACGAACGACGCTCCTTTAATCTGAAATTGGAGGAATTGTCTTGTCAAGTTGTACAAATTGGAAAAATCGGAGAAATCTGTCAAAATGCACAAAAAAAACCGCCCTCGGAGCGGCGGCGATAATCGGCACGAGCTTGCTTTGCGGCTGTGCTAAGCTGCCGTTCAATCCGCTGACGCCGACTCCGAAGTTCGACAGCACCTACACGGTCGCCGCGGAGATAACCTGCGGCGATCTCACCGCAAAGGCTGACGTCACGCGGCGCGGCTCGGACGACTGGACGTTTTCGTTCACCGAGCCGAAGCGGCTGAACGGCGTAACCATGACTCTCGGCGCGGACGGCTGGTCGGCGAAGCTGGGCGATTTGTCGTTCAGCGCGGAAGATAACGGCATATACACGCTTATCCCCGAGGTGATCGGCGGCTCGATCGATTCGCTGGCAAACTGCACAAACGAGGATTTTACCGTTTCGGACGGCGTTCTGACAGCGGATTCGGAGTTCGGCGGGAAAAAGGTGACGGTCACGGCAAACGAAAACGGAGGTCTGATCTCGCTGAAATGTCCCTATCATAAGCTCTCCGTGAGCTTTGCCGATCAGCAGCCGTACACTCCGCCCGACCCGGACGCGGGCGGTCTGGTCACCGACGAAGCGCAGTAGCAAAAAAACCTATACCAATAGCGTAGGCGCACGGATTTTCGAGCATAATTTTGACGCAGAATGCGGCAAAATTTGCCGAAAAGACGTGTACCGGAGCTATTGGTATAGGTTCTAAAACGCGGAGCCGAAACTCCGCGTTTTTAATTTTACTGTTTTGCAACGGTTTCGCCGACATTGTCAACGCACATTCCGACCATACAGCTTGCCAGCTTCGCCGCGCGCTCGATCGGAATGTTTGCGGGGTGATTGTGCCACTCTAAGTAAGTGTTGAAGAAGCCGCCCACAATGAACGCCGATACTACCGACGCGTCCTGTCCGTGCTTATTGCAGAAGCTTTCAAGCAGCTGATCGGTTGTGGTCTTGATCACGTTTTTCAGCCGCGACATCAGCATGCCGCGCATATCCACCCTCACAAGGTGGAAGTAGTAATCGAATTCCACGGTGATAAGCTCGTTAAGCCCCAGAAACAGATTGTAGGTGCTTGCCTCAAAGTCGCTCGGGTCGAACTTCCGAACAAGCTCGCCCAATGCAGCCACCAAGTCGCTCTCGATTTCGTTCAAGATATCCGTTATGTTGCGATAATGCGTGTAGAACGTCCGCCTGTTGACGTTCGCCTTTGTAGTTAGCTCACTGATGGTGATAGAGGAGATGTCCTTATCTTCCATGATTCTGAAAAGAGCCGCCTTAATCGCCTTTTTCGTCCGGATGACTCTTTTGTCGGAATCATGTCGAGTAGTGGTCTCGGTCATGGCAGATTCCCTTCCTTTCAAAAAAGAAAATATTTGGTTTTTCCTCACAGCGGGAATAATAAAATCTGTGAACAATTACATTATAAATCCAATTTCCCCAAATGTCAAGGGGTTTTTTATTGCACAAAACTCCGAAATTTCGTTCAAAACACCTCACTTGTTAGTCAAAAGTAACTATATCTTTTTTGCGTTGTGTTTCACGCACGTCAATGACGCGCTGATTTGCGCTGCCCTTCCAGTGAAGCTTCGCGTCATATTCCGCTTGAATGAACTCGCCGTCGACGATTATGTCCACTAACGGAACGATCTCCAGATCCTCGATCTCCTCGTAGCGGTAGCCCGTGTAGAGCCATATCGTCTTATCCGGGAACATTTCCCTGAATTTCTTTGCCAGCCTTGTGACCTCCTCGCGGTTTTTCGGGTGGAGAGGGTCGCCGCCGCTGAACGTCAGACCGCTTATGTAGTCGGGCGAGAGCTTCTCGAAAAGCTCCCGTTCCGCTTCCTCGTCGAACGGTATGCCGCCGTTAATATCCCACGTAACGGGATTGTGGCAGCCCTCGCACCGGTGGTCGCAGCCCGCCACCCAGAGTACCGTCCGAAGCCCGTCGCCGTTGAGCATATCGTCGGTGGTTATGTTATGGTAACGCATATTTTTTATCTCAAACGCGAGTGTTGACGCATAGCGTCAATACGAAAACGCGTCACTCCTCCTCACTGCGTTCGTTGTCGTTCGCAAGAATTCGCAGGCAGAAGCTGCCCCCAGCCCACTTTTCGCTCTGCTTCATCAGCGTTGTCGAAAGACAACACAGCCGCTTTTGCGCTTTCTTTCTCCGAATTGATATTTTTTACATTGACTTCCTGTCGCGTATCTCCGCCATTTTCGCGGCGTTAAGGCGCGTGTCGCCCTTAACTCTCGAATAGCTCAGATAGCCGTTCATACGGTCTATCTTCGTTAAATTCGTGCTGCCGCACTTGGGACACACGTCCATTTCGAGCTGCTGATGTCCGCAGTCGTCGCAGTAGGCGAGCGAGAGGTTTACTCCCTCGTAGAAGCCCTTTTGCATAGCGCGGCGCACAAGGCTCTTTACAGCGCCCTTGTTGTAGTCGATAGGATAGCGGACGTACTGGATTTTTCCGCCGTTGAACAGATTCCAGAAGCGCTCCTCCCTGTTCTGCTTCTCGATAGGCGTGATGTCCTCGCGCACGCAGCAATGGAAAGAATTGGAAACATACTCGCGGTCGGAAACGTTCTCGACGATACCGTACTTCTTGCGGAACTGCTGGATCTGCAAGCCGCAGAGGTTCTCGGCGGGAGTACCGTAGATCGCGTAGAGATGTCCGTCCTCGCGCTTGAAGTCGTTTATCCGCTTGTTGATGAACTCCATTGTTTTCAGCGCGAACTCGCCGCCGTCGGCAATGGACTTTTTGGAAGCCAGCTCCTCCAGCTCGTTGAGCGCCGTAATGCCGAAGCTCGCGGTCGCCGCCTTGAGCAGGGGCTTTATCTTGTCATGAATTCCGAGATGTCCGCCGAGGAATCCGCCCTCGCAGTACGCAAGCGGATTTGTGGAGGCTTTCATCTCGCCCAGATAATCGTAGGTGCGCTGATGAATACGTCTGATAAGGTTGAGGTAGTAGTCCAGAACCTCGAAGAAATCCTTGCTCTCCTGCTGAGCCTTGGCGTATATCATCGGCAAATGGAGCGAAACCGCGCCGATATTGAATCTGCCGACGAAGACAGGCTTGTCGTCCTCGTCCGCGGGATCCATTCCGCCGCGCTCGAACCACGGCGACAAAAACGCTCTGCATCCCATCGGGCTGATTATCCTGCCGTATTTCTTGTACATATCCGCAACGTAGCCGTCGCCCGTAAGCGAGAGCCAGTCGGGGTACATCGCTTTCTGCGAGCAGGCGATACCCGCCTCGAACACGTCCTCAAGCTCGCCGCCCGGTCCGTGGAGCTTTTCGTCGTACAGGAACACGATCTTCGGGAACAGAACGGGCTTTTTGCAGGACTTCTTGCCCTGACCGTTCATGCGAACCTGAAGCATGATAATGCTCGCCATTTTCGCGAATCTGCCCGTGCCCGTGCCCGCGGTCATGGTGATGAACGGATAGTCGCCGCGGCTGGACGAGACGGAGTTGAACTTGTACTCCCACCCCTGGAAGCCCTGCTCGAAGTCGACGCGAACGTCGTTCATAGCCTCGCGGTCGGCGACCTCCTCGGACAGTCCGAGACTGATATAGCGGTCGTACTGCTTCTTGTAGCTCTTTTCGGCATACGGCTCGAGCAGTATATCCACGCTCGCAACCGTAAAGCCGCCGTACTGCTGCGAAGCCGCTGCCAGAGTCACATCGCCGATAACGTCGAACGCCACCGCAAGGGTCTTAGGCTCGTTGTACCAGAGGTTGCCCATTTCAAAGCCGCCCTCCATGACCGACTTCATATCGAACAGGCAGCAGTTCATGGTATCACGGCGCGCGCTCATATCGTGAACGTAAATGTATCCGTCGCGGCACGCCTGAAGCTCCTCGGCGGTCATAAAAAATTTCTTGTACAGCTCCTTGTTCAGCTCATTAAATATAAGCGAACGCTTGGTCGAAACCAGCGCCGAATCGGAGTTGGAGTTTTCTTTATCGCCGATATACATTATCGACTGCGACTTCACATAAACCTCGTCGAGCATATGCACGAAATCCTGCTTGTAGTTGCGGTAGTCCTTGTAGCTTTTGGCTACGGCGGGATTTGTGGCTTCCAGAGCGCCCTCGACGATGTTATGCATCTCCGCGATCGAGATCTCGTCGACATTCTTTTCATTAGCCTTGTCCGTTACGAACTTGCAGATATAGTTCAGTTCGTCGGGCGAAAACTTATACATAACGCGCGTCGCGGATTTATTCACCGCGTCCACGACCTTCTGAACGTTGAAATCCTCTTTTGTGTTGTCCTTTTTGATTACGCTGATCATTACCCTCATTACCTCTTTACCGTTAATGCACAATAAATAGTGCTTATCTAATATAATACCACATTTTATTGTGCCCGTCAATAGCTTTTTTGGCAATTTTATTTTTTGTCGTTTTACACAAATCGTGGCGTATTATCTTGTTTTGGTCGAGAGTAACGGCATATGTAAAATATTTCCATATTTTACTTTGATTTCCTGCGGTTTGTTTTTAATTGCACATTCTAATCAAAACATGGGGTATATGTGTATTATTTATTGTGGTAAATTTGAATTTATTTTGGTAACGCTGCGCTGGGCTTTTTGTAATCAGTTGCTTGTTGTGGTTTCGTTAATTTTAATTAAAATGTTGTCGCACAGTTGCGAGAGGACACCCTTCGGGGAGGGGGAAAGAGAAAATCCGACAAA
>CAYWIP010000026.1:0-30524 GCA_964458395.1 uncultured Ruminococcus sp. | reverse complement strand
ATATGACCGTATTCGACAATATGGCGTTCGGTCTGAAGCTCCGCAAGGTTCCCAAGGACGAGATCAAGAAGCTCGTTGAAGAAGCGGCAAAGATCCTTGACATCGCTCATCTGCTCGACAGAAAGCCGAAGGCTTTGTCCGGCGGTCAGAGACAGCGTGTCGCGCTGGGTCGTGCTATCGTTCGTGATCCTCAGGTCTTCCTGCTCGACGAGCCGCTGTCCAACCTGGACGCAAAGCTCCGTGCACAGATGAGAACCGAGCTTTCCAAGCTGCATAAGAAGCTGGGTACTACGTTCATTTATGTAACGCACGACCAGACAGAGGCTATGACCATGGGCGACAGAATCGTCGTTATGAAGGACGGTTACGTTCAGCAGATCGATTCTCCGATCAATTTGTACGAGTCTCCCGTAAACAAGTTCGTAGCGGGCTTTATCGGTTCTCCGCAGATGAACTTCATCAACGCGAAGCTCATCATGCAGGACGGCAAGTACACCGTTGAGTTCGGCTCCGAGGACACCAAGACCTCCAGAGGAAGAAAGTTCTATGTGGAGCTTCCCTCCGCTAAGGCTGATACCGACGCTCTGAAGTACTATGTAGATAAGGAAGTCGTTCTGGGTATCCGTCCCGAGAACATTCACGACGAGGAGATGTTCCTCTCTGCCGCTAAGACCGGTATCATCGAGGCTACCGTAGACGTAACCGAAATGCTTGGCGCCGAGACCTATCTGTACCTCACCTGCGAGGGTATGCCGCTTACCGCGCGCGTATCTCCCAGATGTACCGCACGTCCTCAGGACACAATCAGACTTGCTCTCGATCCCAACAAGATCCACCTCTTCGATCCGGGCGATGAGCACAGCCTGCTTAACTGATTTAATTCATAAGCATTTTTGCGGCGCGGCTGTTTTTAGCCGCGCCGTTTTTGCAGACTGAAAGGAGCACATATGAAAAAATCTGCCGTTATACTTTGCGCCATTCTCGGAACGCTCGGAGGTCTGCTTATAACGCTTATCGGCGCCGCCGCGTTCGGGATCGCCGGAGGAGGACTGAGTTCCGCCTATACACGCGAATGGGCGTTGCTGTTAGCGTTCGAGACGGCGGTCATTATCGCGGTCTGCATACCTATTCAATTTCTCCGGGAAAAGCTGTTCCGCAAGTTTGGAATACCCGCCCCCGTGTTTATTGCGTCGGTAAGCGTTGTGCCTTTGGCGTGGAGCGTTTACGAACGGGCGCACCATTTGTATCTGGTCGCTCACGACGGTTACAACTACTTTATGGGCGGCTTGGGAATGGGTCTGACCGAGTTGTTCACCCTGACATGGCTTGTTTCGTCTGCCGCCTTTTTCGCGGGGCAGGTAATTATGGCGTTGATATTTATTCTTCGGCGCGGTAAAAGGTCAAAGGGAGGTGCGCTGTGAAAAAGATATTGACGATTTTCTTGACGATATTTGGCGGAGTTTTCGGGAATGCGGCGATCTGTGTTATAGCTCTGCTCTTTTGGGGGCTGAACGCGGCACTAGGAGTTTTCTGCGGTATGATGTCGGCTGTCGCTTTTTCTGCGCTGCTGAACGCTGCGGGAAACCGCGTCCGCAAATTCGGAGTGAGCCGCGTTGCACTTTTAGTGTGTACGCAAGCGCCCTCTCTGACAGCCGCGCAATAGTACTCGTCTCCACATATCGTCAGATGAACGGCGTCGGCAACAGCGCGTTCACGGGGCTTGGCGAAACCCTTGCTTCGGCGTTTTTCCGAAGTGAGCTGGTTATCCTTGCCGTGGTCGTGTCGGTTACGGTCTGTGCTGTTATCGCAGCGGTCAATTCCTATTTAAAGGAAAATCATTCTGCGGATAACGATTTATGGAGATGATGATATGAGAAAGCCCTTAGCGATAGCTTTACTGCTGATCGGCGGAGCGGCGCTGAAGCTCGCGCTGTCCGTTTCGTCCGCCGTAAAAAGCGAAAAAGCGGGAAAGGAGACCGAAAAATGAAAAAGGTGCTGACGATTATCCTTACGCTGATTTTGGGCGTTTGCGTGAACGCGTTTGTCGGAATCGGCTTGTTTACTCTCGGGTTTCTGGCATGGGGGCACTTCGACGGGGCGGAATACGTCGTCGCTGCGGCGGGAACAGTCCTGTTTGCCGCGCTGCTCAGCTTTCTCGCGGTGAAATTAAATAAAATCGTGAGCGGCGCGGCGTTCATTCTATGCGCGCAGCTTCCCGCGGTCATATGGTGGGCGGTATCCTATTTGACGGCATTTTCCGACGGAGGAGGCGAAAACCTGTTCGGCTTGATCATCTCAGGGGCGGCAATGCTGTTTGCGCTTATCGTGTGGGTAATTATCGAAAAAAAGAATATGCCGAAAGACCGCGAGAACAAGCCGATCCCGCAAAATCGGCTGATGAGGAAATTGAACGAATGGTGGAACGAACCTCTCTGACACCGGAAAGGATACAATATGAATCCAAGAATCGAACAGCTTATCAAAAATATTGAAAATGTAATTATCGGCAAGCACGACGTTATTGTAAAAATAATCTGCGCCATGATAGCGGGCGGTCACGTGCTTATCGAGGACGTGCCGGGCGTGGGTAAGACCCTGCTCGCGGAGACGCTTGCGAAGTCCGTTTCGGGAACATTCGGACGTATTCAGTTCACGCCCGACCTTATGCCGTCGGACGTTATCGGCTATACGGTCATTGACCAAAGAACGGGTGCGGCGGAGTACCGCGCGGGCGCGGCGATGTGCAACTTTCTGCTCGCGGACGAGATCAACCGCACCTCGCCGAAGGTTCAGTCCTCGCTGCTGGAGGCAATGGAGGAGCTGCAAATTTCCGTCGACGGAATAACCCACAAGCTGCCCGTGCCGTTTATGACCTTAGCGACGCAGAACCCTATCGAGACATACGGAACGTATCACCTCCCCGAGGCGCAGCTCGACCGCTTTTTAATGCGCCTGTCGATAGGCTATCCCGACCGCGCCGCCGAATTGCAGATGCTGGAAAAAATGCCGCACAATATCGAGGTTCAGCCCGTAATGACGCTGGAGGAGGTCATTTCTCTGCGCGAAATGGCTTCGAGAGTTTCCGTGTCGGAGCAGGTCAAGGCGTATATTCTGATGATCGTCGGCGCTACGCGAAACAAGCAGGAAATAAAACTCGGAGCTTCTCCGAGAGCCTCGATCGCGCTTTACAGAGCCGCGCAGTCAATGGCGCTCATAAACAACCGAGCGTTCGCAACGCCCGACGACGTGAAGTCAATGGCGCCGTCCGTGCTCGGTCACAGGGTTATTCTCGCGGCGGGTCAGAGCGATTACTTGTCGTCCGAGGAAATAATCCAAAAGATCCTTATGGAAACGGTAGTTCCCGTTTAATATGAACGAGGATTTATTAAGCGATATTAAGCGGCTCAAAGGAATCATCCGCGCCAAAAAAACGCACACCGCGCTCGACAGGCTGCACCTCGATCTACTTAAACGCGCGGAGAGATTTTTCAAGAACGGCGATGAACTGCACACGATAGAGCTTTGCGCCGCCGTTACCGCGCTTAGCAAGCCAACTCTGATAAGCCGCGAAAGGCTTTCGGAGATCAGAGCGCGTTATTCACGAAGCTGCGGAGACGGACTGCTCGACGAGCTTCTTGAAAAGCATTTCGGCAAGTATATTTTAAGCGAACCACTGAACGAATTGTCCGCGGCGTTGACCGGACTTCGCGCCGCGCTGCTCGGCGGAACGGGGGATCGCGGTGAGCTTTTGCGGAACGTCCGTTCGGCTGCCGCGAAATTGCCGGCGGAGTATTCGGAGCTTAGGCAGCTCATCTCCGCCGCCTGCGACAGAACGGAGGAGCTTCTTGCCGCCGAAGAAGCCGAACAAGCCTGCGCGCTTATAGACGCGGTTCACGCGCTCCCCGAGATCGCGGGCGCACCGAAAGCAAGCCTGCGCGGATACAAAAGATATTTTGTAAAGCCTTACGAAAAGCAATTCAACGATAATTTTTTCGAGAGCTTCGACTTAAATTCAATTATAAAGTAACACAAAATCAACTGCAAAAAACCGCACAAATTTTGGACAATGAATTTGTGCGGTTTTTATACCTATTATAATATATAGCGTTTTTGTGCTTTTGAAATCCAATATATAGATCGCGTCAAAAAACGCCCGGCAAATTGCCGGACGCTTGGCGTCGCTGAGGGGATTCGAACCTCCGGCCTACCGCTTAGGAGGCGGTCGCTCTATCCTGCTGAGCTACAGCGACAAATATTTCAACTTATTTATTATAGCACTTTTTTTGGAAATATTCAATAGCAAAGTTATTTTTTGTGCGGAATTAACAAAAAATATGTAATATTTCGCATAAAATTTGGGGCAAGTTGTGTAAAAGTAACGAAATTTTTTTTGAGATTTAGACAAAATGCATATTGACTTAATTATCTTAAAATGATATAGTTATACTAAGGGCAATGATAGGCGGAGTGTGCCGATATGCCCGTGATATGCCATGTCTTAATTCCGAGACAGGCAAACATTATTAGGAGGATTTTTTATTATGAAGTTTTCTAAGATTTTATCGGCTGCTGCTGCTATTGCCGCTGCCGGAATGATGACCGTTGCGGCAAGTGCTGAGATACTTCCTGTTGCCGATTCCGTAAAGGATCCCGGTCTGAGCACAGGTACTGCAGATTACGGCGTACAGGTTTTCAATGTTGGTAATCCGGATGAAAATAAGCCCGCTACCGACTATGGAATTGATCTCTCCAAGATTGCTAAGTTTGCTGTTACCTTTACTGTTTATGAAGAAGATAAGGTCTTCTGGGACGGTCAAGTTGGTGGTGGATTGATTATTTCCCAGAACGGCGGATCCGGTATGCCTTCTGAGAAGGAAGCTCCTGAGTTGTGGGGTAAATACAACTGGCCGCAGCAGCAGTGGTGGGGTGTAAATGACCCTGACCTTGGCTTTGAGGCTGCTGCCGATAAGGATGTTCAGGCTGAAAAGGTCGGCGATTACACCTATAAGATAACATCAAAGGAGTTCCCGAACGCAATCGGTTCCGGCGATGTAGCTGACGTTGGCTGTTTCCAGATATTCTTGAAAGAGTGGAGCGGAAATATTACTCGTCTTGAGGTTACAAGCCTTGAGGTTATGGATGCCTCTGACAATGTTCTTCTGACATTTGACAAGACCGGTAAGGCTACCGTTGGCGGCGGTGCTTCCACAACTAATCCTCCTGCCGACAGCAACGCAGGCGGTGATTCCAACAATGCGGGCAACAGCAACTCCGGCGCAAACAACGTTGATACCGGCGTTGAGGGCGTAGCTGCCGTTGTAGGCGTAGCTGCTCTGGCTGCGGGCGCAGTAGTTCTCTCCAGAAAGAGAAAGTAATTTTACCTCCTAAGTTCCGTCTGGAATTTAACCAACCTTATATGATCCCCGTCGTTATGCGGCGGGGATCGCTTTTTTATTTTTTTCACTTTTTTTGAAAATATTCCGAAACTTTTTCCTTTATTCGGCTGACTACCACTGTGAACGGAGAAGAGATCGCTTATCGGTGCAGCTTCGTTCAATGCCTTTTCCGCACGGTGCTCATATTCAAAATGTCCGGTTAAGCGGGGGAGGTAAAACACACGAGGAAATATAAGATACACACAGAGAAAGAGTAGTTGGGGAAAGACTACAAGGGCAAGCGCCCGCAATCACCACAGCCGTGAAAACGGCAGACATTCCCGATCTGCAGCAAGGCGGATACCGCAGAAGCGCCGTTGGGGAACGGCGTGCCGGAACAGGCGGACGGCGCAGAAAGCGCATAAGTGCAGAAAGCGCGCCGCAGGAAAGGGCAGAGGAAGCCAAGCCGCATAGACCGAAACAAAGCAGATTTCGTGATATAAGCTTTTTAAGTTTATATTAAGCAGGATCTGCCGTCGAATTAAGTCGAAACCCGGGGAATGACAATTAAAAAACCGCTCCGTGAACGACGGGTCGCAGCGAAGTTTCGCCGCGATTATATGTGAATTTTCACATTGCGTCAAATCTCGGAGCGGTTTTTTGTAACTTTTTATGAATTATAAGGTTAAAAATTAAACAAAATCACTAAAATCAACAATAGTTATTGACAGTAGGTGATAAATTTGTTATAATAAAGTGAGATATATTCAGCTAATTTGTTGTGGAAAGGTGGATATTACTGTGACAAAAAAGCAGAAATTCGGGCTAAAAAGAATGCTCTCGCTTGCTGTGTCGGCGGTAACGGCAATGACTGTGCTGCAAACGGGCGGCGGAGCCGTGTCTTTTGCTCAGGACAGTGCGGATGGCGAAGAGGTTTCCGTTGATAACCTTAATATTGTAAGCAATACCAACGCTTACAAAAACTACATAAAAAGGTTTTCCGACGCGGCAAAGCCCATGGAGGACGTTGTCGTCGACGTGACGAAGTTCTCCGCTTCCGACGGCGCGGTCTGCGAGCTCGTTGATTTCGAGGGGGAGCAGGACTGCGTTTCGTGGCTCGACAGCGAGGGAACGGTTTCCTGGACGTTCGACGTCAAGAACGCGGGTCTGTATAATATGGAGATGCTTTATTATCCCGTTGCGGGCAATAACACCACCGTTGAGGTGGAGCTGCTGCTGGACGGAGAATCTCCGTTTGACGAGGTAAGACTTGTCGAGCTTGACAGATACTGGCATAACCAGACAAGCAGCATTCAGTATGACGCGCTCAACAAAAACCAGAAGCGTCCGCCGCAGGTGGAGTACGACTGCTGGGTGACCTATCCGATCAAGGATAAAGACGGTCTTATCAACACGCCGTATTTCTTCTATCTGGACGCGGGTCAGCATACGCTTACCTTTAACGGCGTAAAGACCAACATCTATATGAAGGACATCCGCTTCTACAATACCGAAGAGCTGCCGTCCTATGCGGACGTCAAGCCCTCGCAGGACGAGATAAACAACACTCCCGCGCTTATGGACGGGCAGGCTATTCTCGTTGAGGCGGAAACCCCGAAATACACCACTTCGTCCACACTTTATCCGACCTACGACCGTTCGGACTACACGATAAGCCCCTCCCACCCCGTGAACAAGCGCTATAACACAATCGGCGCGGACACATGGAGCAAGGCTACGATGACGACGGTTTACGAGGTCACCGTACCCGCGGACGGCTGGTACAACATAAATATGCGCGTTCGCCAGAGCACTATGCGCGGCTTCTTCTCCAACAGACGTATCTACGTCAACGGCGTGGTTCCGTGCAAGGAGCTTGACGACGTCAAGATACAGTACAGTCCCAAGTGGCAGACGGTAGAGCCCAAGACCGAGGACGGCGAGCCGATCTATGTGAAGCTTAACGCGGGCGTAAATACGATCGCGTTCGAGGCTATTCCCGGCGACATCGGCGAGGTAATGGAGCGTCTTGACGACATCGTTTACCAGCTTAACTACTATTACAGACGTATAGTAATGATCACCTCGACCGACCCGGACGAGTTCAACGATTATTACATTCAGGAGCAGATCCCCGAGCTTGTTCCGTTCTTTAAATCCGCCGTAGATCAGCTTTACGCGGAGAAGGAGGGTATCGAGGCGCTCACCGGCTCCGGCGGCTCGGAGGCTACGACGCTCCAGACGCTGGCGGTCATTCTGAATATGGCGGTCAAGCACCCCGAGGACATTCCGATGATGGTGTCGTCCAGATCGTCGGGTATCCGCGACCAGATCAACTCGCTTTCCGCATGGATGAGAGATTACCGCGGTCAGCCGCTTGAAATGGACTATTTCGAGGTTAGGACCGCTCATGACAGTTACAGGAATTCCAATTCCAACTTCTTCCAGGCTCTGGCTTTCAACTTCCAGTCGTTTATGGGTTCATTCTTTGAAGATTATACTTCAATCTCCGAGAGCAACTCCAAGTCGCTGAACGTCTGGGTATCTCTCGGACGCGACCAGGCGACGGTTATCAATGAAATCGTTGCCAGTGAATATAATCCCGAGCATACCACTCAGGTCGGCATACGCCTTGTACAAGGCGCGATCCTTGAGGCAACTCTCGCGGACAAGGGTCCCGAGGTCGCGCTGTTCGTCGGCGGCGACCAGCCCGTCGTATTCGCGTCGAGAGGTCTTGCGGTCAACCTTAAGGAGCTTTCGGGCTTCGACAATGTAATGCAGCGTTTCCCGAGCGACATTTCAACGCTTTACGAGTATGAGGGCGGCGTATACGGACTGCCGCTTACGGACAGTTTCCCGATGCTGTTCTACCGCACGGACGTTCTCGAGGAGATCGGTCAGGAGCCTCCGGAAACATGGACGGAGCTTATCGAAATGCTGCCCGACCTCCAGAGAAAGTATTTGCAGGTTGGTCTTATCCTGCCGTCGAATATCTCTTCGCAGGTATTTGACGCGGGCAACACATTTGTTCTGCTTATGAACCAGACAGGTCAAAGCTTCTACAACGACGATCTGACCGCGACAACATTCGACACCGAGGCTGCGGTCGAGGCGTTTACACAGTGGACCAAGTTCTACACGGTATTCGATTTCAAGCAGACCTACGATGCGTTCTCGCTGTTCAGAACTGGTGAGATGCCGCTGGTAATGCAGAACTACGCGACATTCTACAGCCAGCTTTCCGTAGCGGCTCCCGAGATCAAGGGTCTGTGGGATTTCACTCACGTTCCCGGTACTGTCAGAATTGACGAGAACGGCAACGAGGTACTCGATTACTCCGCGAACTCCGGTTCGGGAGGAGCGGTCATCTTCAACAGCTGCTCCGACGTCAGCGCGGCATGGGATTTCCTTACATGGTTCACCTCCGCGGACGTTCAGGTTGAGTACGGCAAGACGATAGAGGCTGTTATGGGTCCGCTCGGACGTTACGACACCGCCAATATCGAGGCGCTCTCCAGACTGAACTGGTCTACAGCCGAGTACAACAAGATCTACGACCAGATGCAAAGACTTAAGGAAGTGCCGATCATTCCCGCTTCCTACGCTGTAACGAGAAACGTTTACAACGCGTTCAGAGCCGTAGTCAACAACAAGAAGTCTCCGCGCTTCCAGCTTTCGTCCTACAACCGCGACATCAACGCCGAGATTGTAAGAAAGCTCGAGGATCTGGGATATGTTATCGACGATGACGGACATATAGTGCGGTAACCGATATGAGGTACCTATTAAATTTTAGGAGGAATCAGCTTGTTCGGTAAAGAAAAATCTCAATATATCGAGGACAGCAAGTTTCGCTATACTATGCGCGAGATGAAGAAAAACTCCAGCGCGTACGTCCTCGCTCTGCCGTACTTTCTATTGTTTCTGGTCTTTACGGCAATACCCGTATTGATCTCGCTGCCGGTGGGATTCACGAACTTCAATATGGCTCAGTTCCCTAAGTGGACGGGATTATCCAACTTCTACACGCTGTTTTTGGCGGACGATGTATTCCTGATAGCTATCCAGAATACGCTCGTATTCGCTATCATCACGGGTCCCGTGAGCTACATTCTGTGCTTCCTGCTCGCGTGGCTGATCAACGAAATGCCCGGTCCGCTCAAGACCGTGTTCACTTACATCTTTTATGCGCCTACGCTCGCAGGCAATATCTACGCTACATGGCAGCTGATATTCTCGGGCGACTCGCAGGGACCGCTGAACTCGATACTTATGAACCTCGGCATTATCAAGGGTCCGCAGCAGTGGCTGACCGACTCGCGCTACATACTGATGTGCGTAATTATCGTACAGATGTGGATGTCGCTCGGCGCGGGCTTCCTTGCGATCCGCGCGGGTCTGCAGGGTATTGACAAGGCGGGCTACGAGGCGGGCGCTATCGAGGGTATCAAGAACCGCTTCCAGGAGCTTATCTACATAACCGTTCCCGCAATGGGACCGCAGCTGCTGTTCGCGGCGGTAATGCAGATAACCGCTTCTTTTACGGCGGGCGATATCGGAAGATTTTTGACGGCTTTCCCGTCGACGGACTACGCGGCTCATACGCTTATGACCCACGCGTTCGACTACGGTTCGATCCGTTTCGAAATGGGCTATGCCTGCGCGGTATGCTTCTTCCTGTTCATCGTAATGCTGCTTGTAAATAATGTTATCCGCAAGGCAATGAGCGGAATACTCGATACGTAAGGAGGGCTTTGAGATGAGATTTCTGAAAAAAGAGATTGCTGAGGCGGACGCTTGCGAAAAGGAGTGCCGCTGCCCTATGAGAGTATTTGACAGCGAGATAATGAGAGTGCTTGCCGTGGGTATGCTGGCGGTGCTGGCATGCTCGGCGATAACGGCTCTTGCGATGCACACCGTCAAGAGATTGACCGGAGAGGAGGGCTTCACTTGCGACTGATAAAGAAGAGAAGAATGTGGGGCGGCTCCCGCGGCGGAGATATAGCGATATTTATTCTCCTTGCGCTGGTCGGCATATTTATGCTGTTCCCGATCTATTTCTCGATCATTCAATCAATAAAGCCCGTTGAGGAGCTGTTCCTCTTCCCGCCCAAGCTCTATGTACAGCGTCCGACAATGCAGTCCTTCGAGGATATGCTTAAGGTCGCGGGCGGTATGGACGTTCCGTTCTCAAGATACGTGTTCAACTCCGTATTTATTTCGGTAGTTGTAACGGCGGCTCAGCTGTTGTTCGCATCCTCAGCGGCGTACGTGCTCGCTAAGGTAAAAGCGCCCGGCATCAAGGCTATGAACAAGATCATCGAGATAGCGCTGCTGTTTACGTCGTCCGTTACATATATCGTACAGTATATCGTAATGGCGAGTATGGGGCTTATCGACACCTACTTCGCGCTTACGCTGCCCTACATCGCGACACCTATGGGCTTGTTCCTTATGAAGCAGTTTATGGGTCAGATACCCGAGTCCATGATCGAGGCGGCAAAGCTCGACGGCGCTTCTCACCTGAGAATATGCTGGCAGATAGTAATGCCGAACGTAAAGCCGGCATGGCTGACGCTGATGATCTTCGCGTTCCAGGGCGCATGGCAGATCACGGGTTATCTGTTCGTTTACTCCGAGCAGCTTAAGCCGATCCCGATCGTAATGCAGCAGATAGCTGCTTCGGGTCTGGCGAGAGCGGGCGTTTCTTACGCGACAGTAGTTGTACTTATGCTTCCGCCTATGATACTGTTCCTTATCCTGCAGAGCAACGTTGTCGAAACAATGGCTCATTCGGGTCTTAAGGACTAAGGAAACGCTGATTAAACTAACGAAAGGATGATTTCGGTGCCATCAATTAAACGCATAGCAAGACGGGTCGTATCCGCGGTTCTGGCGGCGGCTGCGTTATGCACGGGCGTTACGGCGCAGGCAGACGAGCCGTACATGGGCTATAATTACGACTGGTGGGGCGATCCCGTACCGTCGCAGAACGGCTACGTTGTTGACAAGGTCGTTTCGGGGCAGGATATAGGCTGCGGTTCTCTGACAACTCCCGCCGATCTGTTTTTCGACGATAAGGAGCAGCTTTACATTGCGGACAGCGCGTATGTCGGCAACTTCGACTCAAGGTCGCAGAAAGGCCGTATCGTTATTACCGATAAGGACTTCAATTTTATAAATTCTATCGAATACCTCGATTTTTCGGGGAAACAGAAATGGCTTGACGAAAAGAAAGCCGCCTTTGACAGCGGCTCTATGGACGAGGAGCGCTATCAGAAAGAGACCAACATCTACTTCAACACACCCACGGGCGTATTTGTGGACGAGGGCAACATTTATGTAGCCGACAGCGAAAATAACCGCGTCGTGCAGTTTACTCCCGACAAGGACGCCAACGGAATCGGCTACGGAAAGGTAGATGAGGTCTATACAAGACCCGAGGGGATCTACTACGATGCCGGCTCTACATTCAAGCCCGAAAAGGTGCTTGTGGACGCGGCTAAGAACGTTTATATCTGCATTACGACCATTACGCGCGGTGCGGTAGTGTTCTCCCGCGAGGGCGAGTTCAACGGTTACTACGGCGCAAACCGTGTCGAAAAAACCGGAGAGGTAATTCTTAACGCGTTCTGGAAGCTGATCATGACGACCGAGCAGATCAAGCGTATGAAGAGAAGCGTTCCCGTTGAGATCACGAATTTCGATATTGACGCGGACAACTTCGTCTACACGGTAACCAAGAGCAAAAACTCCGATACGGATATCCTCAAGAAGATGAACTCGGCAGGTACAAACATCTTCATCAACCTGGGTTATAACGAATATACCTTTGGCGACGCTTTGACAAAGTACTACCGCGGTACGACCTATTCCTCGCAGATATGCGATGTTGATATAGGTCCGCACGGCGAGATAAATCTTCTCGATCTGACGACGGGGCGTGTGTTCCAGTACGACGACGAGTGTACGCTGCTGTTTATCTTCGGCGGAAACGGCGACCAGAAGGGCACATTTACCAACGTAAACGCGGTTGAGAGTCTCGGTACGAACGTATATGTACTCGACAGCAGAAAGGGCTCCATTACGGTATTCAAGCGCACGGAGTTCGGTTCGATAGTTCAGGAGGCAATGTCGCTCTTTAACGCAGGTGAGTACGAAGAGTCCATAGGTCCCTGGAACGAAGTCCTCAGACGCGATTCCAACTATTGGATGGCGTACATCGGTCTCGGAAACGCATACCTCAACGCAAAGGATTACGAGAACGCAATGGATTACTTCTATATGCAGTCCAGAAGCGGTTACTCGGACGCGTTCAAGAGCTGGCGTATGAACTTCATCCGCGACAACTTCACAATGTTCGCGGTGATCATCATTCTGATATTTGTGGCTATCTACGTTATTTCGTCGATCAGAGGCAAGAAGAGAGCCAAGAAACGTGCTGCCGCAGACAAGATCCTGCGTGAGCAGCAGAAGAAAGAGGAGGGGTAAGCAATGCGGTTTGATCTGGATCTTCCGGCTTGGCAATGGCCGTTCTACATTATGCGTCACCCCTTTGAGGGCTATGAGGATATTCGCTGGAAGAAAGCCTACAATATGAAGGTGGCAATGGTCATCGTCGCACTGTTCTTCCTTGTTACAATAGGAGATCAGGTGCTGACGGGCTTTCTGCACAACTACGCTATGGTAAAGGTATTCAACATTGTGCCGATCATAATTCAGTCGATCGTGCTGTTCTTTACCTGGGTAATAGGAAACTGGGCGCTGTGTACGCTGTTCAACGGCGAGGGCACAATGAGAAACATCTGCGTCAACACTGCGTACGCTCTGGTTCCGTACATCATAGGCAAGGTAGTAAACATTATACTTTCCAACTGCCTTACCCGTGACGAGTATATGTTCCTTAACTTTGTGACCTATATTACTGTGGGATACAGTATACTGCTGCTGTTCTCGGGGATGAAGACCGTTCACCAGTATAATTTCTGGCAGACGCTTCTGTCTATGCTGTTCACCATCATTGCGATGGTCATCATCATAATTCTGACAGTGCTTCTGGTGTCGCTGTTCCAGCAGGTTTATCTGTTTGTTTACGCGATCTACACCGAGCTGCTTTACAGAAACCCGAGTATGTCCTCCACAGCGCTGATAGCGATAATGATCGGCGTTATTGCGGCAGTTGTTGCGATCGTCTGCGTTTCGTACACGGCGTATGAGAAAGCGCAGATCAGAAAAGAGCAGAAGAAGCTCCGCTGAGAGCATGTTAAGAATAGTTTACTGAAGATGGTGGTGTAAAAATGCTGCAATTTCGCAAGAGAATAATGATTTCCGCACTTTGCGCAGTTATGCTTGTAACAACGAGTCAGAGCGCATTGTCACAGGCGGCGGAAAAAACCGAGGTCACTCAGCCTGCCGACGGCGGAGCGGAAAACCCGGGAGACGGCGCTTCGGACGGAAATGCCGGCGGCGATACCGAGCCGGGTACTCCCGCGGAAAACACCGGGATCACCGAGGAGCAGGCGCTCGCCGCAATGAGCGAATGTGCCTCAAGCTCAACGCTGAAGCTGTATGTTAACGACGAAACGGGAACGTTTGCGGTAGAGTGTCTTGAAAACGGCGAGATAATCTGGAGCAATCCGTACAACTCCGACAGCGACCCTTTAACAAAGAGCCAACAGCTGAAAGCACAGCTTAAATCGGCAATGATGATAAGCTCCGTTAAGGTTACGGATACCGACTCGCCAAGTACACTGATACGTTCCGCGCTGGACGGCGCGACGACGGTCGAAAGAATAAATAACGGCTTTAAGGCTACGGTCACATTCCCCGAGCAGGGAATCACCGTGCCGTATACCGTAACCCTTACCGACGACCATTACGACGTTTCCGTGCTGGTAAACGAGATATCCGAGGTCGAAATGGATTCGCCCGCCAATGTAAATGAGGCGACGCGTTCGGTTGTGGATCTGAGCCTTTTCCCGAATATGAACGCGGGATACGCCGACGAGGAGGGATATTTCGTTATCCCCGACGGCTCCGGCGCCGTGATCAACTTCAATAACGGCAAGGGTTCGTCCATGAAGTATTCGCAGAGGATCTACGGACGTGAATACGCTTACGCACAGGACAGAGCGCCAAAAAAGACCGAGCAGGCTTATCTGCCCATTCTCGGCGTCGTAAAGAAGGACTCCGCTCTGCTTGAGGTCATCACCGAGGGCGCTGCCTACGCGACCGCAAAGGCGGGTATCGCGGGTCAGGATGCTACGGGATATAACTCCGCGTATTTTGAGTTCGCTATCAGAGGCAACGATTCGTACTTTATGGGCGCGATCAACGCTTCATCGCTTAAAGCGTATGAGCAGACAAGAATCCCCGAGGACCGTGTAAGCGTTCGCTATTACCCGATAGCAAAGAGCGGCAGCTCCTATGTTGACATAGCCAAGCGTTATCAGAAGTACCTTCTGGACGAGGGTCTTATGTCGAAGAAGGGCGATGCGGACAACACCGCGCTTTATGTGGATATTTACGGCGGCGCGGTAAAAGAGCGCTCCGTAATGGGTCTGCCGATCAAAATGCAGACCGCCGCAACTACTTACGAACAGGCAAAGCTTATTCTCGAGGAGCTGAAGAACCGCGGTGTTGACGAAATGGTCGTTGCTTATAACGACTTCAATACGGCGGGTCTGACCGACAGAATATCCAACTCGGTCGATTACGCGAATTCGCTCGGCGGAAAGAGTGCGTTCAAGTCGCTTTATAACTACTGCACGACGGCGGGCATTACGCTTGCTCCCAATGTAGATCTGACCGAATTCGAGCGCAGCGGAAACGGTTACTCCAAGACGGGTGCTTCCGTTATCGGGCTTTCCAAGTCCTACGCTACTCAGGGCGAATACGAGATAGCGTTCGGTACTCCGCATGACACGCGTCCCAATTGGTTCATTCTCACGCCCGCTTACTACACCAAGGTTTACGGCGAGGTCGTTTCAAGCTACTCCTCGGAGGGTATCGGAGCTATCTCGGTAGGCAACGGCACAAATATGCTGTACAGCGACTACAGCGGAAACGCCAACAAAAAAACCTCCAGACAGCAGGCTGTAGAGAACCTGAAAAAGAGCTATGAGATCATCAACAACAGCGGTATCAAGTTTGAAGCTGCGGCTTGCAACGATTACGCGCTGAAGTATGTGGACAGCATACGCGATGTTCCGCTTTACAGCAGCGGCTTCGATCTCACAGACTATGATATCCCGTTCTACGAGATTGTTATTCACGGATATATTCCGTATTCGTCAAAGGCGAAGAACGCGAGCGCAAGCGCGGATGAGCTGTTCCTGCTTTCCGTTGTTACCGGCACTCCGCTTCACTACGGTCTTATGTACGAGTCGCCCAACGAGCTTACGGACTGCAAGTATGAGAAGCTGTTCTACACTCACTACTCCGGCTGGCTTGACGTGGCGGCTGAGGAATACAAGTTCTTCAAGGAAAATCTCGCGGGCATTTCCGGATCGCCCATTACCGATTACAAGTACATTTCGTCCAGAGTGATCGAATCGACGTTCGAGGACGGTACGGTTCTGACGGTTGATCTTGATAACTATACGCTGAAAATTAACGGCACAGAGATCACACTGCCGGAAAAAACTTGGAAAGGAGCGACGACTGACTGATGAGTAATAAAGAAAAGCAGACATCGGAAAACACCGCCAAGACTGAAGAAGCAGTTGAAAAGGCAGAGCAGACCGTACAGGCCGCTCCCGAACCGGCTCCCGCTCCGGCTGTGAAAAGATCGGCGCACAACACCGCCGCTGCCGCAGCGTTCAACGCCGCGGGCGAGGAGGTAGACGTCCGCAGACAAAAGGGCGAAAAGCGCGAGCGAAAGATAAAGACCAACAAGATACCGTATGAGCGCAAAAAGCACCTTTACGGTTACGGATTTATCGGATTGTGGTTTATCGGAACTGTCTGGATGTTCGTAATACCCGTTATCCAGTCAATTCAGTATTCATTCAGCAACGCGGTAATGCACGATAAGGCTGACGCTCTTGCTGCGGGTTATACGAGCGCGGGCATCCACACGGAGTGGAACAACTTCGCGAACTACATCAAGGCGTTCACGGGCGACCCGGACTTCCCGAGAGAACTCGTTGAATCAATAGGGCAGATCATACCGCAAGCATTCGTAATTATGATCTTCTCGCTGTTTATCGCAATTCTGCTCAACCAGAAGTTCAGAGGCAGAACCTTCGCGAGAGCGATATTCTTCCTGCCGGTACTTATCGCTACGGGTCCCATTATCACGGTTATCAACGGTGATATGGCGTCGCAGGGTATCTCGGGAGCAACTCAGTTCAGTGCGCTGTTCAAAACGGATCTGGTTTCCGAGCTTATGGAGTTTGTGGGAATTTATAACATAAACCCCGAGTTTACAACGTTTATTGAGGATCTGACCTCCGATGTTCTGAACCTTGTATGGAATTCCGGTATTCAGATACTGATATTCCTCTCGGCACTTCAGAATATCCCGCCGTCCGCAAAGGAAGCGGCGAATATGGAGGGCGCGACCGCGTGGGAGTTTTTCTGGAAGATCACATTCCCGATGATAAGCCCGATGATCCTGGCAAACCTGATATACACGATCATAGACGCGTTCGTAGCGACCGACAACGAAGTCATGAACCTCATACTTAAAAATTCGCGTCTGGGCGACTACGGCTACTCGGCAGCAATGGCGTGGATCTACTTCGCGATAATCGGCGCGATACTGGGAATCGTAGTCCTGATAGTGAACAGATTTGTTTACTACGAGAACGAATAAGGAGGTGCTTTTATGTCAGAAGAAAATATTAAAAAGACCTCCGGCGTCGAGAGTGTTGCGGCGACCGCGGAACAGGCAGACGCGTCTGTAAGAGAGGTTGCGGAAACGGTTTCCGCCATAAACGGCAGGTCGGCGGCGCGCGTCAACGAGGACGACCGTGACAAGAAGTATCACCGCGTTACAAACTGGAGCATTATCAAGAACTACCGCCACTACAACGCGAAAGAGCGCAAGCACTATACCTACATTTTCTGGCGCAGGATCGGAAGCTGCATATGGCCGATATTCAGATTTTTGCTGCTGTTCGGTCTGGGCTTCGTAATTCTGTACCCGATAATGTACATGATCAGTTCGTCGCTTCGTCCGCAGGTCGACATGAACGATCCGTCGATAATGTGGATACCCAAGAATATCCGCCTTAGGAACTTTGCGGAGGTGTGGGACGCGATCAAGTATCCCGATGTTCTCTGGAACACTATTCAGCTTAATGTTGTGGCTTCGGTGCTTCAGGTAGGCGCTTGCGCGCTCACGGGCTACGGCTTTGCCCGTTTCCAGTTCAAGGGCAAAAAGGTACTGTTCGCGCTGGTTCTGCTGCAGATCATCGTTCCTCCGCAGGTCATCATTCTGCCGCAGTACAACATTTTTGCGAACTTCGACATCTTTGGCTTGCTGAACGCTCTTACGGGCAACTCGATCCGCCTTACAAACACAAACTTTTCGATGTACATTCCCGCGATATTCGGCAACGGTATCCGCGGCGGTCTGTTCATCTATCTGTTCAGGCAGTTCTTCCGCGGACTCCCCAAGGAGCTTGAGGACGCGGCGTACCTTGACGGCTGCGGTCCGTTCAAAACATTCATCAGCGTAATGGTGCCGAATGCGGCAAGCTCGTTCCTGACGGTATTTATCTTCTCGATAGTATGGTACTGGAACGACTACTTCATCAGCTCGATGTTCTTCCTTAACTCGCAGACGATCTCTTTGCAGGTTGCGGGTCTTGCAAGTACGATGGCGATCTACCTCACAGGCGAACCCGGAATCGCGTCGAACTTCATGGTATGGGTAGAAGCAGGCTGTCTGATGGCAATCACGCCTATTGTAATTATGTATATCTTCCTCCAGAAGTACTTCACGGAAGGTATTGAAAGAGCCGGTCTGGCAAACTAATAAGATTATATCGACAAAAAAATCCGCTCTTGCAAAAGAGCGGATTTTTTATCAAGCAGCAAAAAGGGGAGCGTTTACGCTCCCGAAAAATTAAAGCAGTTCCTTTGCCAGCGCTTCTATCTGTGCCTCGCTTGCGGAGTTCAGTGCGGACTTTAGCGTGACCGTGGTGTCGGTGAACCTGATGTCCTTGCTCTTCTCGAACATACCCTTGATAACCTTAGCCGCGGTAGGCGCCCAGCTTCCGTTTTCGATTATTCCTATCGTGCGGTTTTGATAATTCCGCTCGGTGAGGTGGAGAATAAAGTCGCGCATAAACGGGAAAATATCGGCATTGTAGGTGGTCGTTGCCAATACGAGCTTGCCGTAGCGGAACGCGTCCTCGACCGCCTCAGCCATATCGTCGCGAGCCAGATCGGTCACGGTTACTTTAGGGCAGCCGCCCTCCTCCAGTTTTTTCGTGAGCAGTTCAACAGCCTTTTTCGTGTTTCCGTAGACCGAAGTGTACGCAATAACGACGCCCTCGCTCTCAACGCCGTAACTCGACCAGATGTTGTACAGGTTAAGGTAGTACCTGAGATTTTCCAGCAGCATGGGACCGTGCAGCGGCAGAATCCTCTCAATGTTCAGTCCGGCAGCCTTTTTGAGGACAGCCTGAACCTGTGCCCCATACTTGCCGACGATGCCAAAATAGTAGCGGCGAGCCTCGCAAGCCCAATCCTCTTCAGTGTCCAGAGCGCCGAATTTACCGAAGCCGTCCGCCGAGAAGAGCGCCTTATCAACATCGTCATATGTCATAATGACCTCGGGCCAATGAACCATAGGCGCGGTAATAAACGTGAGCGTATGCCTGCCAAGGGAAAGCGTATCGTTCTCGCCGACGATCACTTGCTTGTCCGCGAAATCATCGCCGAAAAACTGCTCCATCATTACAAACGCCTTAGCCGAAGCAACGAGCTTCGCGGAGGGGTATTTCTCCGCGAAAACCTTGATATTCGCTGAATGATCCGGCTCCATATGCTGAACTACCAGATAATCGGGAGCGCGTCCGCCGAGAACCTTTTCGATATTACCAAGCCACTCATCACCGAAATGTGCGTCAACGGTATCCATTACCGCGATCTTCTCATCAAGAATAACATATGAGTTGTACGCCATACCGTTCGGAACGTTGTACATTCCCTCAAAAAGATCGACCTCATGGTCGTTTACGCCAACATATTTAATATCGTTAGAAATTTCCATATTTTACCTCCAAAAATAACTCTACACACTGATTATATCACACTTTAACAAGCAAGTCAAGTATATATGCGCGAAAAACTTTTACGGAAAAACGCTCCCGACTATTGTCGGGAGCGTGTGCAAACGGCAAGCGCCGTTTATCCGCTTTCTCAGTCTCTCTTACGGGAGATAACGATAGCCGCGCCCGCAAGCGAAATTGCGCCCGCAAAAGCAGCAACGCCCTCAACACCCGTATCGGGGTTTTCCTTAGCGGCTTCTGCCGCCTCGGGGGCAGGGGATATCTCCGAGCTGTCTGTCGCAGCAAAACCGCATACGGACACAGCCGAAACGGTGGCAGCCGCAACAAGCGCCGCGAAAACCGATTTTAACTTCATTCCAAATCCTCCACAATCCGTTTTGCCAAAAGCAATTTATGAATTAGTACGCAATTCCCCTACGAAACTAATTCGTTCCCCGCATATTATTGTACTATATTTCGACAGTTTTTTCAAGCGTAATTTTCAACACAAATGCCGGGCAACACTAAAAACTTTTGGAAGTTTTGACGAAAAGGACAGGAAATTTTCCCGAAATATCAGGTTTTGTGAATTATTTAAGTAGAGCGCCCTCCGCGTAAAACGGAAAGCGCCCGATCAAGTCAACGGTTACAACCGGTTACTTTCTCTTCTTGGCGGCAATAACTACTGCGCCCGCGATAAGCGCGGGAACAAACGTCATTGCGATACCCGTGCCGGGGTTCTTATTTCCGCTGCCGTTGGAAACGTTCGAGGAATCGTCTTCAACAAGTCCGCCGCTGTTGCTGTCGGAGCCGCTGTCGGAAGCGCTGTCGCTATCGGACGGAGCACTGCTGTCGCTGTCGGAGGACGAACTGTCGGAGCTGTCGTCAGCTTTCGAGTAAACCGAAACGGTTACAGTGGTAGCTTCGCCGCGGTTGGAGAAGAGCTGAACATAGTAGTTGTCCCAATCGATGTCGCTGCCCTTAATGGTTACAGTGTTAGAAGGCCAGTTTTCGTCGTCGTCGTTGGTCTGGTAGTAGCCCTCTGCTTTGGTGCCGGTAAGCGTAGTGTTGAAGCCAACGCCGACCTCATCGTCAGCTGCTGCGCCCTTTATGACGATAGCCTCAACGTCCGCGGGCTTAACCGAGCCGATAAGGTCGCTTTGGGTAATGTTCATGGATACCCAGCCCGAATCCGCGTTTTCGGAAGCGGGAACGTTCCAGGTGTAAACATACGCGGGAGTATCCTCGTCAACAAGATCACTGTCAACGGGATCGCTTGTGCTCTCGCCGACAGAGCCGTCGGGAGAAGTGCCGGCGTCCGAACCGCTGTCATCAGACGCGGCGAATACGGATACCGTAGCGGCAGTGAGAGCGCAGACACCCGCAACTATCGCCGCCAGAAATTTTTCTAAATTCATAATATATTTTCCTCCTATAATAATATGTCGGGAAATATCCCTTTTCTCTGTTGTATAACAAAACGGCATTTTCCGGCAGGAATATCCTGACAGTATAGCCGATTGCTTCAAAAAAACGCGGCATTTAAGGATACGCCTTTTAACGCAGGATCAAAATGACCGGCGCTTCCTTTGTCCGCTTTTTTTAATGCGCTCCCGGTTTTATCCGAGAGCGCGGAAAAATCTGAAATAATCGCCCTTAGTCGTCTCTGCGGACCGCAGTAACCGTAACGCCGAGCGCTGCCATTACTGCCGCCACAGCCGCAAATCCGAACGAAACGCCCGTCGAGGGGTTAGCGGGCTTGGTAGTTGTGCTTTCGTTGCCGCTCGTTCCGCTTGAGGTGTTGCTGCTTGTATTTGAAGAGGTGTTGTCACTGCTTGTTTCGGAAGAAGTGCTGTCCGTTGTGTTGCTGTCGCTTGCGGTATTGCTGTCGTTGCCGCTTGTTGTGTTATCACCGCTTGCTGTATTGTCGCCGCTCGTAGTATTGTCGCTGCTTGTGGTGTTGTCGCCCGAGGTATCGCTGCCGGCGGCGTCGCTGCCCGTTCTGCCCGTAATACCGTTAACAATATCGCGTCCGGCATTTGCCGCGCCGCCTACTATATCCTCACCGGCATTGATAGCGCCGTTGACCGCGCCGTTTACAGCCGAACCCACGCCGCTTGCCGAAGCCGTAGCCGTAAGAGCCGCAAAGCATGCCAAAGCTGCCGCAGCCGAAGAAAATCTCTTTATCATAGCTGGTTCTCCTTTGTTCAATATTGCACGGAAAGGTCCGCGCAAGTATATTATTCGCAAAGGAAAATCGTTTATTAGAGGGGATTTTTGGCGTTTTTCTTCGGTAAATTTTTCCGCTTGTCCGTTAAATCAAAGCTAATCAGCGTCATTCGTTCAAGCTCCTCATCGGGAACGTCCGATTCGAGAAATACGGTATTCCAATGTATCTTATTCATATGGTACGCGGGAATAACTCCCTTGAAGACGCTCCTTAAAAAATCGGATTCCATCGGTTCACACTTTAAGTTTACCACGGTTTTTCCCTGATATTCCATAATAAGCGCAAACCATTTTTTGGTATCGGAATGACGCGCGGCAGTTGCTTCAAAATCATTGTCAAACGGCTGGTCGACCTGAGCGCCTCCTATATTTTTACAAAATTCAATATATGCTTCTTTTGTCATTTTTTCCACTTCTCCGCATTGCTTCCGGTTTCATAGCTTGTTTTGGTAATATACGGATAATCGTCCGGGTCGGCGTTGTGCTTTTTCGCCCACGCGCCGCCCGGCAAATAAAGCAGTGCCTCAAATTCAAGATCGGGGTCGGGCGGCTCGGTTCCGTTGAGTATACCGTTATAATAATCCCGACCGTTTATAAGCACGGCACAGCGCTGATACAGGAACATATCGCCGGACATATATTCCTCTTCGGCATAGAGTTTCCCGGCGAACTCACGGGTATCAAGAGCGAATAAAAGCTCAGCCATTTTCTCCTCGAACGCGAATATCTCGTCATCCTCCTGTGCCGCAAGATAGTCAAGCGCGGGCTGCATTACCTCGTCATCATCGCACGCGTTGTCCCAATCAAACATATCCAATATTTTCCAGAAATTCTTTTCGGTCATTTTGCTGCTCCTTCCAGCATGGAGCTTATCTCCTCTTCTGACTTGCCGTTAGCCGCAAGATAATTTCTTATCAGCTTGTCCGCTTTATTAAATGTGGCGCTCGAAACAATGTACATCACCGCGCCAAGCACCGCAAGGATTCCGCCGAAAATCAGGAAAAGCGCCATCAGTTCTTTGATGATAAACGCAATGACGACCGATGCCGCCGCGACTGCCAGCATTGCAATCATTGCTATAAGCATATCTCTTTTCCACTTTTTTGCTTCGTTATACTGCTCGATGATCTCTTCCATAATATCACACTCCGTCAACATAAATTCTTAAAATTTTCATATCCAGCTTCAATTCGCGGGCAATAGCCATCGCTTTATCGGTTGGCATCCTCTTTTTTAACATTGCAGCGCATATGTCCCGCTCCCTCGCGTAAAAGATGTGATTCATCACAAAATACGCCGCCGTGCCTGCTCCGCCGGCAAGCAGCGCCGCGATCATAAATGGGGTCATTTGGGCGGGGAAAACGAGAGCTCCGACAATAATGAACGCTATCATCAACACCCACGACAGCAGCATTACAACAAACGCGATATTCCGCCAAAACCGGGCTTTTCTATACGCTTCGATTATTTCTTCCATAATATTACGCTCCGTCAACAAGGAAATTTACTTATTTCGCACAAACCGCAAAACACGGATATTTTTGCAGCCCGTTTCAACGACAAAGCTTGAATCCGCAAGCTCCCATTGCGGGTCGTGTTCAATGTCCTCGAAGAACACGTCGCCGCCCATATTCTCGTACAGACGGGTAATCAGCGCCTCGTCGCAGTACGGCGCGAGCTGCTTGTAAACGTCGCCGCCGCCGATAACGAAAACCTTGCTCTTCAGCGTTTTAACGTAATCGAGCAGACTGCCGATATCGCCGAAAACGCGCGCCCCGTCAAGCTCTTTTATACTGCGCGACAGCACCAGATTTTCGCGGTCGGGCAGCGGGCGCTTCGGGAAGCTCTCGTAGGTCTTTCTTCCCATTATGACCGCCGCTCCCTTTGTCGTTTCGCGGAAGTGCTTCATATCCGCAGGCAGCCTGCACAGCAGTCCGCCGTTCCTGCCGATAGCGCAGTCATTGTCCATAACCAGTATTAACGTCATAATTCCTCCAAAAAAGCCGCAAACTTCCAAAGAAATCTGCGGCTGATAATTCAATCCGTACAAACGCTGTCCGTTAAAAGACTGTCGTCCAAGAAACTCTTGTAACGTCTGTACGGTCTTCGTATTGCGCTCCCTATTGGGGGCACTTTTCAATCAGAGAAGAACCGTAAGCGTACTGTTCTTACCTCTTGATATTATTATCGGCAGCTTATTTCCAAACTTTAGCAATTTCCGCGACAAAAATTACCGCAAAATTCCCGGCGCTTTTGTTGAATTTGTCAAATTTTTGTCATTTTCGCGTTGTTCTTCATAACCTTTTTCTGACCGCGCGTGTCGAAGTCAATAGTCACCATAGCGTCGTTGCCCGTCTGTATTACCGCCGTGACCGTACCCTCGCCGAAAAGATTGTGCTTTATCCTGTCGCCGACCGCGAACACCTCGTCGTTGGCGCGAGGAACCGCGGCTTTCATTTTCGCGGTCTCCTCCTTGAGGAAGCTGTGGCGTTCGGGCTTGGAATAGGTCTGCGTCTTGCGGCGCTCGCCGTGCTTCTCGCAAAGCTCTTCGGGAATCTCGCGGATAAAGTACGAGAGCTTGTTCGCGGAGGTTTTTCCGAACAGCATACGGTACTGCGAATGAGTTACGATAAGCCGCTTTTTCGCGCGGGTTATCGCGACGTAGGCAAGCCGACGCTCCTCCTCCATTTCCGTGGGGTTGAACTGGCACATCGCCGACGGGAAGATGTTATCCTCGGCAGCCACCATAAACACCACCGGGAACTCCAGTCCCTTTGCCGCGTGCATGGTCATAAGCGACACTCTGTCCGCCTCGGAGTCGTAGTTGTCAATATCCGCGACAAGCGCGACCTGTTCAAGAAAATCGGGCAGCGCAGCTTCGGGGTTTTCATCCAACAGCAGCATTGCGTTGGATTTAAGCTCTTTGATATTTTCGATACGCGCCGTGCCTTCGTCGCCCTGCGCCTTTAACATCTGCATATAGCCCGTTTTCTCGGCAACGGCCTCGATAAGCTCGTCCAGCCGCATGGAATCTGCGGCTTCGTCAAGCTCCTCGAAAAGGTTCGCCGCCGCTTTGAGGGAATTCGCCTTTCTTTGCAGCGTTTCAAACTGCATAGCGTCGCGGCACACCTCGACGGGGCTTATCCCCAGACCCTCGGCAATTCGCACGACCTCGTCAATGGTAGCGTCGCCGATGCCGCGCTTTGGCTCGTTTATAACGCGGCGGAATCTCACCGCGTCAAATGGATTGTTGATAAGCGACAGATATGCCAGAATGTCGCGTATCTCCTTGCGGTCGTAGAAGCGCAGACCGCCGACTATCTTGTACGGTATTCCCGAACGCGAGAGCGCCGTTTCATAGCCGCGTGAGATCGCGTTATTGCGGTAGAGCAGCGCGAAGTCGGAGTAGTGTGCGCCGTTTTCCACACCCTCGTTGATAATGTCCGCAATTCCCTTAGCCTCCATTTGCTCGGACGGATAAAGATTTATGTGAATTTTTTCGCCCTCGCCGAGATTGCTCCATAGGTTCTTTTCCTTACGCTGAATGTTGTTTTTGATAACGGCGTTCGCGGCGTTCAGGATATTCTCGGTGGAGCGGTAGTTCTGCTCCAGACGAATGACCGCGCAGCCCTTGTACTGCTTCTCAAAGCTGAGAATATTCTCGATAGTCGCGCCTCGGAAACGGTATATCGACTGATCGTCGTCTCCGACAACCCCGAGATTTCCCGCGTCGCCCGCCAGCAGCGAAATAAGCCTATACTGCGCTATATTGGTGTCCTGATACTCGTCCACCATTATGTACTTGTACAGATTGCGGTAGTGACGGAGCACGTCGGGGAAGTCCTCGAACAGCCGCACCGTGAGGCAGATGATGTCGTCAAAATCCACGGCGTTCGCAGTTTTGAGCGAGCTCTGATACTCCAGATACACCTGCGAGGTCTTGATGTTGACAAGCTCCGCGCTTTCCTGCGCTATGGGAGCGTAGTCCTCGGCGGAGATCATCTGATCCTTCAGCCGCGAAATGTTGTTCTTGAACATCTTCGCGCTCATTACCTTTTCGCTGATGTCGTGGCGCTTCATTATTTCCTTTATCAGCCGCTTGGAATCATCGTCGTCATAGATCGTGAAGCCGGGCTTGTAGCCGAGGTGTTCTATCTCGCGGCGGAGTATCCGCACGCAGGCAGAGTGGAACGTCGCCGCGCATATCTTCTCCGCGTCCTCGCCGATCATCGCGGTAAGGCGCTGACGAAGCTCGCCCGCCGCCTTGTTGGTGAACGTTATCGCCAGAATGTTCCAAGGGTTGACGGGATTCACGGCGATTATGTCCGCGAGCCGCTGCGCCGTTTCGGGAGTTTTCTCCATTGCCGGGAAGTCAGCGAGAAAGCGCTCCTGCTCCGGAGTTAATACACGAATTTCCTCATCGTGGTAGGCGTTTCCGAAGCGCATCATATTCGCTATCCTGTTGACCAGCACGGTAGTCTTGCCGCTGCCCGCGCCCGCGATTATCAGTACCGCTCCGTTGATCTTGAAGATCGCCTTTTTCTGCATATCGTTCGCGCGTGAAAAGTAACTTTCCAGCGCTGCTTTTTTTAATTCTGTATAATTCATTTGAATCCTTATCTATCGTCTTTTCGAGGGTGATATCCGCCCGAAAAAAATTCTGTCTTTAGTTGCCCGCCGATGCGGTGTTTGCGCTCGGATTGGCGTTGTTATTGTTGTTTGTGCTGCCGGCAGTAACCCCGTCAAGCGCGATAAACGGATTTACCTCCGTGCCGATAGCCTGCGGGAGTGTGCCGTCCCAATTCATAATCTTCATATACTCGATATAGTTGGGGCTTTGCGTGAGCTGCTTCTGCACCGCCTCAATAGCGTATGCCTCCGCGTCCGCCTTTATCTTCTGGGAATCCGCCTCCGCCTGTGCCGCGATTACCTTCTGCTTGGCTTCCTCTTCCTTTTCGGCGGTCTTGTTCTGCATTTTCAGAGCGTCCTGCGCGGCGATCACCTTCGCCTGAATGGACTGCTCAAACGCGTCGTCAAACGACAGATTTTCGATAGCGAACGCCGTTACGATAATGCCCTGCGGCTCGAGCGTTTCCTTAAGCGAATTGTATATCGCGTTCTGGACGGTGGAGCGGTTCTGTACCAGATCCTCCGCCTTGACCTTACCGATCTCGTCCTTGGATATCTTCGCCACATTCGGAACGAGCAGCTTGTCCCTGACGTTGCCTACGCCGATCGTGCGTATTATCTCGGGGAGCTTTGTTCTGTCGTAGCAGTAGTTGAGTTTAAGCGCAAGCGAATCGACGGTCTGGGTGTCCGAGGTATACGCGTCGGTCGATACGTCGTAAACCTGCTCGCGGGTATCCACCTGTTGTATCTCCTCGATAAACGGAATATGGAAGTTAAGTCCCGCCGAAAGGTTCTGACCGACGATCTTGCCGAACTGGTATTTTACGCCGATAAAGCCCTCGTTCACCACCGTGAAGCTGTTGAATATCACGATAAGCGCCGCAACAACTATCAGCACAATGATCGTGATAACGCCCCACCTCGGCTGCTTTGCCGTTCCGCCGTTGTTTTCCGTTGTAAATTTCTGCATAGTGTTCTCCTTTACTTTCTGTCCGCGGTGTAATTCCGCTTTTCTGTTTTTATTGCATATTGACAAGCTCGGAATACTTGTCCTCTGTGTTAAGCTGCGGAACTACCGACCTGCGGCTTATTCCCGCTCTTGCGAACGCCTGCGTAAGCATGAGCTTGATACGGTTTACCTGATTTACCTCCGAAGCTCCCGGGTCGAAGTCCACGGCTACGATATTGCTCTCGGGGTGCTGACGGCGAAGCTCGCCGATTACGCCCTTGCCCGTAACGTGATTGGGCAGACACGCGAACGGCTGCATACATACGATATTCGGCACGCCCTCGCGGATAAGCTCCAGCATTTCAGCCGACAGGAACCAGCCCTCGCCCGCGATGTTTCCGGGAGAAACTATCGGGCGGACGCTTTCGCGCATTTCAAAGATGTCGCCGGGGCAGCCGAATTTCGTGCCCGTGACCGCCTTGCGGTAGCTGCGCTCCATAAACTTGAACGCCTTTATCGCCGAATTCTCGGCGAACTTTTTCAGTCTTGAGCAGTACAGCAGCTCGGACTTGGTCTTGCCGTGAGAGCAGATGTAGTAGAAAAATCCCATAAGATCGGGAACTACGACCTCGCAGCCCTCGTTTTCGAGCAAGCCTATTATATCGTTGTTCGCAACCGGGTGGAACTTGACCAGAATCTCCCCGACAAGTCCGATCTTGGGCTTCTCGATCTCGTTCACGGGGAATTCAAGGAACTCCTTGACTATATTGCGGACGTTGTTGTTAAAGCGCGGCAGCGAAAGCGATTTAAGCTCCTCGCGCAGGAACAGGCGCCATTTCTCGTAGAGAGCGTTCGCGCTGCCCTTTACCTTTTCATACGGGCGAACCTTGTACAGACAGCGCTGCAAAACGTCGCCGTAAACTATTCCCATAAACGCGCGCACCGCCATGCCCGCCGAGAGCTTGAAGCCGCTCTGCTTTTCAAGTCCGACGACGTTCAGCGAGATAAGCGGAACTTTCTCGAAGCCCGCGTCCTTGAGCGCCTTTTTCAGCATACCGACGTAGTTTGTCGCGCGGCAGGCTCCGCCCGTCTGAGTTATCATAACTGACGTGTTATCGAGGTCGTACTTGCCGCTCAGCAGCGCGTGGATAAGCTGTCCGACTATCAGTATGGACGGGTAGCACGCGTCGTTGTTGACGTACTTCAAGCCCGTGTCAACAACGTCCTTTGAGCAGTCCTTGAGGATCACCACATTGTAGCCGCTGTGCATAAATGCCGCCTCGAGCATATCGAAGTGGATAGGCGCCATCTGCGGACAGAGTATCGTGTGGTTTTTCCGCATTTCCTTGGTGAATTCGGGCTGGCGTATGTAACCGACGTGACCGCGCACGGGCTTGTACTTATGCCTTGCGCGCTCGTCGACTACCGAGATAAGCGAACGCAGACGGATACGCGCCGCGCCGAGATTGTTCACCTCGTCGATCTTAAGGCAGGTGTAGAGCTTGCCGAAGCTGCGCAGTATCTCCTGAACCTCGTCGGTAGTTATCGCGTCAAGTCCGCAGCCGAAGGAGTTCAATTGAACAAGCTCCAGACACTCGTTAGCGCCGACAACATGAGCCGCCGCGTACAGTCGGGTGTGATACGTCCACTGATCGACAACGCGAATCGGTCTTACCACCTCGGCGAGATGCGCCACGGAATCCTCCGTCAGCACCACGAAGCCGTAGCCCGATATCATCTCGGGAAGTCCGTGATTTATTTCGGGGTCGACATGGTAGGGTCTGCCCGCGAGGACGATTCCGCGCTTGCCGTTCTCTTTAAGGAACTTGACGGTCTCCTCGCCCTTTTTGCGCATTTCCTCCTTGAAAGCCGCGTCCTCGGCATACGCCTTGGAAAGCGCGTTTTCGATCTCGTGCTTGGTTATGTTCATATCGGGTAGCGCCGTGGAGAATTCCTCGAAAAGGCGCTCCGCCATACGCTTTTCGTTGAATATCGGAAGGAACGGGTTCATAAATTTGACCGTTTCGCGCAGCTCGGGGACGGAGTTCTTGATTACCTCGCTGTACGTCGCGACTACGGGGCAGTTGTAGTGATTGTCGCCGCCGTTGCTGTCGGTCATCTCGTATGGCATGGACGGGTAAAAAATGAGCTTCACGCCGTCGTCGATAAGCGCCTGAATATGACCGTGCGCCAGCTTCGCGGGGTAGCAGACGCTCTCGCTCGGCATGGTTTCGATACCCATATCGTAGATATCGCGCGAGGACTTCGGCGACAGCTTCACGGAAAATCCGAGCTCGGTAAACAGCCTGTGCCAGAACGGAAAGTTCTCGTACATTCCGAGAACGCGCGGAAGCCCGATAACACCGCGCTTCGCCGTGTCAGCCGGCAGACTTTCCCTGTCGAACAGCAGATGATATTTGTAATCGTAGAGGTTCGGGAGCTTTTCGCCCGCCGAAACGTTTCCCGCGCCGCGCTCACAGCGGTTGTTGCTGATGTAGCGCTTGCCGTCCGGGAATTTGGAAATTGTCAATAAGCAGTTGTTGGAGCATTTTCCGCAGCGCGCCGCGGTCTTTTCGACCTTGAAGCCATCCAGCTTGTCAAGCGCCGCGATAGTGCTCGGCTTACCGTCGTCGCGCTCTATCGCGATAAGCGCCGAGCCGTAAGCGCCCATTAAGCCCGCCTTGTCGGGGCGGATAACGTCCTTGCCGACGATAAGCTCGAACGCGCGGAGCACGCTGTCATTCATAAACGTGCCGCCCTGAACGATTATCTTTTCGCCCATTGAAGCGGTATCGCGCAGCTTTATTACCTTAAACAGCGCGTTCTTGACTACCGAGTAGGACAGACCCGCCGAGATATCCGCGACGGTCGCGCCCTCTTTCTGCGCCTGCTTCACGCGCGAGTTCATAAACACCGTGCAGCGCGAGCCGAGGTCGACGGGGTTCTCCGCCGACAAACCGAGTACGGCGAACTCCGCGCTTGTCATGCCGAGCGCGTTCGCGAAATTCTCGATAAACGAGCCGCAGCCCGACGAGCAAGCCTCGTTGAGCAGAATGCTCTCGATCTCGCCGTTCTTCACGCGCATACACTTCATATCCTGCCCGCCGATGTCGAGAA